>DASYUT010000253.1 GCA_036000965.1 Actinomycetes bacterium | reverse complement strand
TGATCAGCGAGCAGACGGTCAAGACCCACGTCGGCAACGTGCTGGCCAAGCTCGGCTTGCGCGACCGCATCCAGGCGGTGATCCTCGCCTACGAGGTCGGCCTCATCCAGCCCGGCCTGCACTGAGCCCACCCTTGACGCCGGCGGAGCGTCCGAGCGGGCCTCGGGTGAGGCGGAGCGTCCGAGCGGCCCTCGGACGAGGCGGAGCGTCCGAGCGGCCCTCGGGCGAGGCGGAGGGTCCGAGCGGCCCTCGGGTGAGGCCGCCGGTCGCCACGTCGCCTGGAGGGCGAGGCTGGCTGGACGTGCTGGTCCGGCGGCCTGCGGCTACCCGGCCTGGTCGACGGGGAGGTGGGCGACGACCGCGAAGCCGCCCTCGGGCCGGGGCCCGGCCTCGAGCCGACCCCCGAACAGGCCGACCCGCTCGCGCATGCCGATCAGCCCCTGGCCCTGGCCGCCGGGCCGGCCGTTGCCGGCGCCGCCCGGCCCGCGCCCGTCGTCGGTCACCTCGAGCTCCAGGTGGCGCTCGCCGTAGCAGACGCGCACCCGGGCCCGGCTCGGGCCCGCGTGCTTGACGGTGTTGGTGAGCGCCTCCTGCACGATCCGGTAGGCAGACAGGTCGACGCCAGGGGGGAGTGGGGCCGGCTCGCCCTCGATGACCAGCTCGACCGGCACGCCGGCCCGCCGGACCCGTTCGACCAGCTCGGGGAGCTGGTCGATGCCAGGCTGGGGAGCGAGGGTCAGGGTCTGGTCACCCTCGCGCAGCACCCCGAGCAGACGGCGCATCTCGCCCAGGGCCTGGCGCCCGGTGGCGGCGATCGAGTCGAACGCGGCCACCGCCCGGCCCGGGTCGCGCTCGACCACCACCGGCCCCGCCTCGGCCTGCACCACCATCATGCTGACGTTGTGGGCGACCACGTCGTGGAGCTCGCGGGCGATGCGGGCGCGCTCCTCGGCCACGGCCCGGCCCGACTCCAGCTCCCGCTCGCGCTCCAGGCGGACGGCCCGGTCCTCGAGCTGGGCGGTGTAGGCGCGCCGGGTGCGGGCCAGGTCGCCGAGCATCCAGGCCGAGCCGAGTAGCAGGTACACCAGCAGGTAGTCCAGGAAGTCGGCCTCCGCCTGGGTGGGCAGGAGCGCGGCCAGGACCACCACGCCGACGACCGCCCCCACGATGGCCGCGGTCCGCCTGCTGCAGTAGGCGGCCATCGAGTACAACGCGACCAGCCCGCCCGGGGGCACGTTGGTGACCAGGTCGGGCAGGGGCGCGAGCCCGTAGGCCGTGCAGGCCGCCCCGACCACCACCGAGGTCGCGAGCGGATGGTGGCGCCGCCACACCAGCGGGACGGTCTGGGCCACGACCAGGACGACCGCCAGCGCGCCCCAGGCGTCCCGGCAGGCGCACTCGTGCCGCAGGGACCAGAGGATGACCAGGGAGATCCCCAGGAGCAGGGCGGCCAGGGCGGCGTCCACCGCGAGCGGGCTCAGGCCCCTGGCCCATGCCACGAGGGCCCACGGCAAGCGCGGTCGGGCCCGGTCGGGCCGCAAGCGCGGTCGGGCCCGGTCGTGCCCGAGGTGCTGGCTGGCCCGGTCGTGCCCGAGCCGCGCCGAGCCGCCCCGGTCGTCGTCGCTGCGCATGCCCATAGTATCGGCCCCGCGCAGCCGCCTCGCCCTCCCTCCCCAGAGCGATCTTGGCGGCAACGAGGTCGCGCCAACGACCCGGATGTCGTCCCGGGCGCGTCAGGCGGCGATCGACCGTCTCGACCGGCGACCGTCTTGAGCGGTGATCGTCTCGACCAGGGACTTGGGGCCGCAACGGCTCGCCCGCGGCGGCTGGCCCGCGGCGGCAGGGCCGCGGCGGCTGGCCCGCGGTGGCAGGCCCGCGGCGGCATGCCCACGGTGGCTCGCCCGTGACGGCTCGCCCGTGGTGCTCGCGGCTCGGCGGCGGGCACGGCAAGATGGCCCGGTGGACGTGGACAGGCTACGGAGCGCGGTCGACTGGCGGGACGGCCGGCTCGAGGTGATCGACCAGACCGCGCTGCCCGAGGAGCTGCGCGTGCTTGAGCTGCACACCGTGGCCGAGGTGGTCGGCGCGCTACGGCGGCTCGCCGTGCGTGGCGCCCCCGCAATCGGCGTCTGCGCCGCCTTCGGGGTCGTGCTCGGACTGCGCGAGCGCGAGCCCCGCGACCTCGGCGAGGCTCAGGCTGTGCTGGCGCGCGTCGCCGCCGAGCTGGAAGCGGCCCGGCCGACCGCGGTGAACCTGCGCTGGGCGGTCCGCCGGGTCGCTGCCGTCGCCCGCGACCAGGCCACCGACCCCGCGGAGCTCCAGCGGCTCGCCCTGGCCGAGGCCCTGCGCCTCCTGGAGGAGGACCGGGCCTCCTGCCGCCGGATCGGCGAGCACGGCCGGGCCGAGCTCGCCTCCCGCCGCCGGATCCTCACCCACTGCAACACCGGGCGGCTCGCGACCGCCGGGGCCGGCACCGCGCTCGGGATCGTCTACGCCAAGGCGGCAGCGCGCGAGCCGGTCGAGGTGTGGGCGACCGAGACCAGGCCGCTGCTCCAGGGCGCCCGGCTCACCGCTTGGGAGCTGGTGGACGCGGGCATCCCGGTCACCTTGCTGCCCGACACCGCCGCCGGGTCGGCCATGGCCCGGGGGCTGGTCGACAGCGTGCTGGTCGGCTGTGACCGCGTCGCCCGCAACGGCGACACCGCCAACAAGATCGGCACCTACAACCTGGCCGTGCTCGCCCGGGCCAACGGCATCCCGTTCCATGTGGCCGGCCCGATGTCGTCGTTCGACCCCGACGCGGCCGACGGCCGCGCGATCGTCGTCGAGGAGCGCGCCGGCGCCGAGGTCCGCTTCCTCGGCGGCACCCGCCTGACTCCCGACGGCGCCCAGGTCTGGAACCCCGCCTTCGACGTCACCCCGGCCGCGCTGGTCACCGCCTTCGTCACCGACGCCGGCGTGCTCCGCCCGCCCTTCGCCGACTCGATCGCCCGGGCCCTCGAGCGCACGTAGGCAATCTCGAGCGTGCGCGACGGCTTCCTGGGCGAGCGGTACTACGTGTTCGACGGGGGGTGCGCCACCTACCGCTTCAACTTCCAGGGCGAGGCGCGGGCCGCGCCGGTCAACGAGGCGACGCTCGCACTCGGCTTCGTGACCGGGGCCGCGGTCAGCGACACCCTCCTCAGGTTCACCCGCGGCTACTACAAGCTCGACCCGCCGGCCAGCGGCTAGAGAGCCGGACGGGTATCCGGCTCGGGTTGATTGCGCCGTTGCTGCATATGGAATAACCGCAGGTCATGAGCTGGTCTGGTTACCCGCAAATCGGACAATCGCTGATACCCGTCCGGCTCTCTAGGCAGGCCCAAGGCGACAACGTGAAGCTGCCGTCCAGGACGCAGAGGGATTCCTCATGACGGAACGGCCTGGTCAGGGGCCGATTCTTCGGCGTAGTGCAGCTGCCTTCTGTGGTACCGGGCCCAGATCAGGTAGCAGACGGCGCCCAGCGGGATCGGCAGCAGGTACGTGAGGGCCCGGTAGACGAGCACCGCGGCGACCACCTGGGTGCGGTCGCCGCCGGCCCGGATGAGCGCGGCGGACAGCAGCAGCTCGACCACGCCGAGACCGCCCGGGGTGATCGGCAGGGCGGTGATCAGGCGCGCGAACGCGAACGCGGCCAGCACCTCGATCCAGCTCACCTCGTCCTCGGACACGCCCACGTCGCGCAGGGCGAGCAGCAGTACCAGGTAGAGCGACAAGTGGCTGACCAGGGTGGCCACGGTGAGCCGGAGCCAGCGGCCCTCGAGCAGGTCGAGGGTCTGGGTGCGGAACCGTACGGCCGCGTCGCCCCAGCCGGTCGCCGGCGGCCGGCGCACCAGGCGCCGCAGCCCCGACCAGATCGTGCCGAGCCGCTCGCCGATGCGGCGGGCGGCGCCCTCGCGGGCGAGCACGAGCGCGAACAGGCCGACGGCCACGGCCAGCGCGACCACCCCGGCCAGGGCGCCGAGGAGCAGCTTGGCGTTGGCCTTGCCCTGGATGGCGAGCAGGGCGAGCGCCACGATCGGCATGCCGAACTTCACGAAGTTGTTCCAGATGCCGCTGACCGCCACCGACAGGCTGACCTTGGCGGTCGGGATGCCGAACGAGCGGTACATCGCGAACTGCACCGCGACGCCGACCGCGCCGCCGGCGGGCACGGTGTTGGCGATGGCGGTGGAGGCCTGGGTCACCAGGAAGGCCTGGAGGTACGACAGGCCGGGCAGCGAGGCCACCTGCACGGGCAGGTAGCTGAGGATGTTCCAGATCGCCGCAATCGCCAGGATCGAGATCTCGCCCCAGGTCATCGCCCTGATCGTGGCCCAAACCTCGGAGAAGTCGGCCATGTTGGGCAGGAAGCGGACGAAGATCACCGCCACCACGGCAATGGCGAGCACGATCTGGAGTGCCTGGCGCCAGCGGGCCGGGCGGCGGTGCTCGGTCGCGAGAGCCTGGTCCGCCATGTTCGGGTCCCCGATCCAGTGGCGCTGCCCGGTCTCCTGAACTGTAACATTCCGGAGGATGGGTGGCACCGGCGCCTGGGGGAGCGGGATGTCGACGCGGCAGGGTGGGCGGACGCGGTCCAGGGTCAGGCCCGCGCGGTCCAGGGTCAGGCCCGAGCTGTTCCTGCCCAGGCACGCGGGCGACGCGGTCCGGCTGGTGGCCGCGGTCGCGATCCTGGTGCTGTCGGCCGAGCTGGTGGACCGCAACCGCATCCAGGTGCTCGAGGTCGACGCCTTCCGGCTGGTCAACGACCTGCCCAGCGTGCTGTACCCGCTGCTGTGGGTGGTCATGCAGCTCGGCAACGTGGCCATGGTGCCGGTGCTGGCCGGGGCCGCCGCCCTCACCCGGCGCTACCGCCTGGCCGTGAACCTGGCCGTGGCCGGGTTCGGCTGCTGGGCGCTGGCCAGGCTGGTCAAGGAGCTGGTCCACCGGGGGCGGCCCGCGCAGTACCTGCCCGACGTCAACTTCCACGGGCCACCCGCGCACGGGCTCGGCTACATCTCCGGCCACGCCGCGGTGGCTGTCGCGCTCGCCTCGGTGGCCAGCCCGTACCTGGGCCGGCGGGCCCGCCGGGTCGCCTGGGGGCTGGCCGCCACGGTCTGCCTGTCCCGCCTGTACGTCGGCGCCCACCTGCCACTCGACGTGATCGGCGGTGCCGCCGTCGGCTGGGCGGTCGGCGCGGCCGTGCACCTGCTCCTCGGCGCCCCCGGCGGCGGGCCGTCGGCCGGCCGCGTCCGCCGTGCGCTGCTCGACAGCGGGTTGGAGCCGGTCGAGATGGAGGCGCTCGGCCTGCCCGACGCCCCGCGCTCGGCCCGCTTCGGGGCCACCACCGCCACCGGCGCCCGGCTGTTCGTGAAGTACGTCCCGCGCGAGCGCCGCGACTGGGACCTCGTCTACCGGACCTGGCGGCGCCTGGCCAAGCGGGGTGCGGTCGATCCCGGCCGCTTCGGCTCCCCGTCCCAGCAGGTGGAACGGGAGGCGTACATGACCCTGCTGGCCGGCGCGGCCGGGGTGCGCGCCCCCAGGGTCGTGCTCGCCCGCCCGACCGGCAACGGCGCCGGCCTGCTGGTCATGGAGTGCGTCCCCGGTGTGCCCCTGGCCGAGCTGCCCCCCGAGGAGCTCGACGACGAGCTCCTCACCGAGCTGTGGCGGCAGGTCGGCCTGCTCCACGACCACCGCATCGCCCACCACGACCTCGGGCGCTGGAGCGTGGTGGTGGACGAGCACCGCCGGCCCTGGCTGGTCGACTTCGACGCCAGCGAGGCGATGGCCCCCGACCGGGCGCTCGCCGTCGACGTGGCCGAGCTGCTCGTCTCTCTGGCTTGCGTGGTCGGTGCCGAACGGGCCCTGGCCGCGGCCAGGGCCGGCCTCGGGCCCGCCGCCGCCCGCTCGGCCATGGACCAGGTCGAGCAGACCGCGCTGACCGCGCTGACCCGCGACGACCTGCGGGCCGACCCGGGCCTCTGGGACGACCTGCGCCGCGGCGCCGCCGCGGGCCGCCCGCCGCTCGACGGGGCCGCCCCGGCACCGGCGCCGGCCGGGTCCACACCCTCCCCGGACGAGCGATGAGCGCCGTCTGGCGCCGGCTCGGCTCCTCGTCCCGCACGACCCGGCCTGCGGCCGAGCGGGTCCCGCCCGCCACCCGCCTGGTCCGCCGGCGCCCCTCGGACCTCCCCGACCAGGGACGCGCCCCGACTATGGATGGACGCGCCCCGGCTATAGTTGGGACGGTCCTTGTCCGGCCTACCGGCTACGTCCGGCCCACCGGCTACGTCCGGCCCGCCGGGCGCTACGGAAGTTGAGGGAACCCATGGCGCAGCCCCGTGTGCTTTCGATGGTCCTCGCCGGCGGTGAGGGCAAGCGGCTGGCCCCGCTGACCGCCGACCGGGCCAAGCCGGCGGTCCCCTTCGGCGGTGACTACCGGCTGGTCGACTTCGTGCTCTCCAACCTGGTCAACGCCGGCTACCTCCGCATCGTGGTCCTGACCCAGTACAAGAGCCACAGCCTCGACCGCCACCTGGCGGTGACGTGGCGCATGTCGCCGCTGCTCGGCAACTACGTCACCCCGGTCCCGGCCCAGATGCGCCGGGGGCCGCGCTGGTATGCAGGCTCATCCGACGCCATCTTCCAGAGCCTGAACCTGGTCTACGACGACCGGCCCGAGTACGTGATCGTGTTCGGCGCCGACCACATCTACCGGATGGACCCCAAGCAGATGGTCGAGCAGCACGTCGCCTCGGGGACGGGGGTCACGGTGGCCGGCATCCGGGTGCCGATCTCCGAGGCGAGCCAGTTCGGGGTGATCGAGACCGCCGAGGACGGCCGGAAGATCCGCGCATTCCGGGAGAAGCCGAGCGACCCGGTCGGCCTGCCAGACGCCCCCGACCAGGTGTTCGCGTCGATGGGCAACTACGTGTTCCGGGCCGACACGCTGATCGAGGCGGTCTCGGTCGACGCCCGCGACGAGGACTCCAACCACGACCTGGGCGGCAACATCATCCCCATGCTGGTCGAGCAGGGCGAGGCCGAGGTCTACGACTTCGCCGACAACGAGGTCCCAGGCGAGACCGAGCGCGACCGCGGCTACTGGCGGGACGTGGGCACCCTTGACGCCTACCACGACGCGCACATGGACCTGATCTCGGTCCACCCGGTGTTCAACCTCTACAACCTCCGGTGGCCGATCCTGACCTGGCACGAGCCGCTGCCGCCGGCCAAGTTCGTGTTCGAGCAGGAAGGCCGCACCGGGCAGGCACTGGACTCGATGGTGTGCGCCGGGGTGGTGCTGTCCGGGGGGACAGTGCGCCGCTCGATCGTCTCCCCCGGAGTCAAGGTCCACACGGGCGCGCTGGTCGAGGGGTCGGTGCTCATGCACGACGTGGACGTGGGCGGGGACGCAGTCATCCGCAACGCCATCATCGACAAGAACGTGGTCGTCCCCGAGGGCGCTCGGATCGGCGTCGACCTGGACCGCGACCGCGAGCGCTTCGTGGTCTCCGACGGCGGCATCGTCGTCATCGGCAAGGGCCAGAAGGTCGACGCCTGACTGCCCGCTGAGCCGTTGCCACCGAACCAGACGCGTGGTCAGCGAAGGCAGCCGCCTTGCCCGTCGGGTCGGACGTGCGACCGCATCACGTCAACCGTGCTTTGTGGGGAAGTGGATGCACACCCCGTGGCCCTCCGTGGGAGTCCAGCACGCCCGAGGGCGTCCGCGGCAGGTCGTTGTTCCATGTTCCCCGGAATCCCAGTACCGTTTCAGCCGGGTTCCATGCGGCGAACGGGACGACGAGGAGGAATCCATGGCCAAGCCGAAGCCGAAGCCCACGACCAGGTCCAAGCCGTCCCGCAAGCAGCCCAAAGCCAGCCCGACAGCCGCGGGCGACAATGCGCCAACTGCCCGTGAGGCCGCCGAGGCCGAGGAGGCGGCGTCGACGAGACTCGGCAAGAAGGCCTACGAGAACGAGCTGGCCCGCCTCCAGGTCGAGCTGGTCAAGCTTCAGGAGTGGATCAAGCACCAGGGGCTGAAGGTCGTGGTCGTCTTCGAGGGCCGTGACGCCGCCGGGAAGGGCGGGGTGATCAAGCGCATCACCCAGAGCCTGAACCCGCGCGGCTGCCGGGTGGTGGCGCTGGCCGCCCCGACCGAGCGGGAACGCAGCCAGTGGTACTTCCAGCGCTACGTCGCCCACCTCCCGGCCGCCGGGGAGATGGTGCTGTTCGACCGCAGCTGGTACAACCGGGCCGGCGTGGAGCGGGTGATGGGGTTCTGCACCGACGAGGAGTACCAGGAGTTCCTGCGCGCCTGCCCGGAGTTCGAACGGATGCTGAGCCGCTCGGGGATCATCCTGCTCAAGTACTGGTTCTCGGTGAGCGACGCCGAGCAGGAGCAGCGCTTCCAGCGCCGCATCCAGGATGCGACCCGGCGCTGGAAGCTCAGCCCGATGGACCTGAAGTCCCGCGAGCTGTGGGTGGAGTACTCCAAGGCCAAGGACGAGATGTTCCACTACACCGACACCAGGCAGTCGCCCTGGTATGTGGTGCAGGCCGACGACAAGCGGCGGGCCCGGCTGAACTGCATCAGCCACCTGCTGAGCCTGATCCCCCACCAGGATCTGACGCCCGAGCCGATCGTGCTGCCGCCGCGCCGGGACGACAGCGGCTACGTGCGACCGCCGATGAGCGAGCAGAACTTCGTGCCAGACCTGTATGCCTGACACCAGCTCCCTGCACAGTCCTGGCTCCGGATAAAAGGCAAACATCGGACTTCATGCCGGCGCCCATCCGTCGGCGTGGTACGAGCCGACGCCTATCCTGCCGTTCGCCGCCGATGCCTTCGACGGGCCATGAGCCATGGGGAAATGGATTGTTCGCGCAGATCGCTACGTCTATATACCAATTTGCCGGTGCAGACGACCTTGTCTGAGAATTCCGAGGCGTTCCGGGCCACACCGATGGGTCGATGGAAGAGCGCGGCGGCAGGCTCGCTGGTCCACACCCGGTCGTCTGGCCATCAAGCAGCAAGTTGGGGGTGGAACCACCGTGAGACAGCTGTTGGAGTATCTACCGCGGGGCAACACCCTCGACGAGCAGGCGTGGCAGCGGCGGCACAGGTTCCTGCAGTGGACGCTGCTCCTGCACCTGCCCGGGCTGTTCCTGCTCGGACTGGCCCTCGACCACGACGCCAGGGTCGTCGTCTACGTGCTCGTCGCCCCGCTGGTGTGCCTGCTGCTGGGTCGACACATTCCCCACCGGCGGACCGCCTCGTTCTTCATCACCGCCGGGTTGGTGTACTGCTCGGCGGCCCTGGTGGGCTTCTCGAGAGGCTCGATCGAGGCCCATTTCCATTTCTTCATCATGATCGGGTTCATCGCGCTCTACCAGGACTGGCTGCCGTTCCTTTGGAACATCGTGTTCACGGTGCTCAGCCACGGCCTCGGCTCGGCGTGGACCACCAATCTGATCTTCAACCATCCGGCTGGGCAGACGAGCCCGTGGGTCTGGTCGGCCATCCACGGGCTGGCCGTGCTCGCCGCCTGCGCCGGTGTGGTGGTGTTCTGGAAGACCACCGAGGATGAGCAGCAGAAGTCGCTGGGGCTGACCGAGGAGCTGGCTGAGGCGGAGATCAGCCGCCGCCAGTTCACCTCGGACATGCTCGTCAACCTCGCCCGGCGCAACCAGAGCCTGCTCTACCGGCAGCTCGAGATCATCAACCAGCTCGAGGAGCAGGAGCGGGACCCGGACGCGCTCGGCGAGCTGTTCCGCGTCGACCACCTGGCCACCCGGATCCGGCGCAACGCCGAGAGCCTGCTCGTGCTGTCGGGTGAGGCGCCGCCCCGCGTCTGGAGCGAGCCGGTGCCGCTCGTCGACGTCGTGCGCGCGGCCATCGCGGAGACCGAGGACCTGGACCGGGTCGTCTTCTTCCTCGACGAGCGGCTGGCGGTGCTGGGTCGCACCGTGGCCGACGTCACCCACCTGCTGGCCGAGCTGGTGGAGAACGCCGCGCGGTTCTCCCCACCTGATGCCAGCGTGATCATCCGCGGCCAGCCCTCGCCACAGTCGCCCGGCGCGTGCGTGCTCACGATCGAGGACTGGGGGATCGGGATGCCCCCGGAGGACCTCGCCGCCGCCAACGAGCTGCTCACCCATCCGCACGAGGTCGACCTCTCGGTGTCGCAGCGGTTGGGGCTGCACGTCGTCGCTCGGCTCGCGCAGCGTCACGGCATCCACATCTCACTGGCGCCGACGCGAGGCGCCGGCGTCACCGCGGTCGTGGTGATGCCGCCGAGCCTGTTCGCCGACTTGCCCGAGGAGCCCGCAGCTCCGGCGGTGCGCCACCACAGCGCGCCGGCCCAGCACGTGGTGCCCGTACCGCACGCCGCGCCGGCGCGACCGGAGGTGGCCGCTTCCGGACTCGGCGGCGACGAGCCGGCGTGGGGTGGCTGGTGGGAGCCGCTCACCGAGCTCGGTGTGGGCGCGGCCGCACCGGTGGACATGGTCGCCGAGCCGCCGGAGTCACTCACCGTACCGCTGGCGAGCGTGGACGCAGCCGCACCAGCGGCACCCGAGCCACAGCTCACCCGCCGGGTGCCCCAGTCGCACCTCATCCCGGAGCTGCGCCGCCAGCCTGAGCTGGCGCGAGCAGTGCCCGACGGCGCCGAGGCCCGAGCCGCGCTCTCGCGCTACCAGGCCAGTCGCCGGGCGGCACGGGCGCAGGTTGAGGGGGACGGCACCGCCGGCGGCGACTCGTCGCCGGGCGGCGGCGACTGGTCGGCCGGCGGTGGCGACTGGCCGGCCGGCGGCGGTAGCCGGTCGGCCGGCGGTGGCGACTGGTCGGCAAACGGCGGCGGCCGGTCGTGACGTCGGTGGGTGCGGTCGGCGGGCGGCTGGACTGGCTGCTGACCGACTTCGTTCGCGGCACCCCGGGGGTCATGCACGCCCTCGTGGTCTCTGGCGACGGGCTGCGGCTGGCCGTGTCGGAGCGGGTGGGAAGCCGGCTGGCCGACCAGCTGGCCGCGGCCACGTCCGGGCTGGTCAGCCTGGCCCGGGGTGCGGCCCGCTCCCTGGACGCGGGCCCGGTGGAGCAGACCATCGTCGAGATGGCCGGCGGGTACCTGTTCCTCTCCGCGATCAGCGAGGGCTCGTCGCTGGCGGTCGTCGCCGGCCCGGACTGCGACATGGGCATGGTCGGCTACCAGATCACGATGCTCGCCGCGCAGGTGGGGCATGCCCTCACGCCGGCCTCCCGGGCGGGTTCGGGTGAGGTGGCGTCGTGACCCCGGACGGCCGGCAGGGCGGGGACCACGTCGACCGGGTCGTGCCGGTGTATGCCTTCACTCGCGGGCGCACCCGCTCGGCCGGCCGCGAGATCCCGCTCGAGGCCCTGGTCGTCGCCACGGAGCTGGCCGCCTGGCACCAGGACGAAGCGGCGATGCAGTTCGAGTGGCGGGCCATCGTGAGGGCATGCGCACAGCCGATGTCGGTGGCCGAGATCGGCGCGCTGCTGGGGGTGCCCGTGCGGGTGGCGCGCGTGCTGGTCAGCGATCTCGCCCACGCCGGCTACCTCGAGCTGCACCTGCCCCACCGCAGCCAGGATGACGGTGGGCCCGGCCAGGAGATTCTAGGGAGGCTGCTGGATGGACTTCGCGCCCGCTGAGACCGACCGGCAGCCCCGCGACGCGAGCCTCGAGCTCATCCCGCTCAAGGTCCTCGTGGCCGGGGGGTTCGGGGCGGGCAAGACCACGTTCGTGCGGTCGCTGTCGGAGATCCCGCCCCTGTCCACCGAGGAGGACATGACCGCCCTGTCGGTCGGCGTCGACGACGTGGCGGCCGTGCCGGAGAAGACGACCACCACGGTGGCGATGGACTTCGGCCGGATCACGGTCGACCAGCAGATGATCCTCTACCTGTTCGGCACGCCCGGCCAGGCCCGCTTCTGGTTCATGTGGGACGAGCTGGCCAGGGGCGCGGTCGGCGCGGTGGTCCTGGTCGACCTGCGCCGGGTCGACGACTGCTTCGCCGCGATCGACTATTTCGAGGACCGCCGGCTGCCGTTCGTCGTGGCCGCCAACCGGTTCCCGGGCACCGACGTCTTCCCCGACGCCGCCGTGCGCAACGCCCTGGTGCTCCCCGGCGGCTGCCCGCTGGTGCGGATGGACGCCCGCGACCCCGAGTCCAGCCTCGACACCCTCATCGCCCTGGTCGAGCACGCCCTGGAGCGCAGCACCACCCCGTGACCGCCCGACCCGACGCCAAGTGGATCCGGCCGTGTCACCCGCCGCAACCTGACCCGGCCGCGCCGCTTGACTTGCGGGCTCGATGACGCAAGCGTAGCGAGCCGCCCGCGCGACCGCGACAGGAGGGCTGCCTATGGACGGGCACGAGTTCGACCCTGGCTACGTCGAGGAGCCGTTCCGCTCCCTGTGCGCCAGCTACCCGGGCCAGGAGGTCTACCCGCCGTCCGGCTTCCGGGTCGAGTGGGGCCCGGTGTTCCACCGCGGGCGCCTTGACGGCAGCGCCAGGGTGGTCCTCATCGGCCAGGACCCTGCCCAGCACGAGGTGATCGTGCGCCGGATCCTGGTCGGCGCGGCCGGCCAGCGGACCCAGGGCTTCCTGGCCAAGCTGGGCATCGACACGAGCTACGTGATGGTGAACACGTTCCTCTACAGCGTCTACGGGCAGGGCGCGGGCGAGCGGCACAAGCACGACCCCGCCATCGTCGACTACCGCAACCGCTGGCTCGACGCCCTCCTGGTCGACCGGGGGGTGGAGGCGGTGGTCGCCCTCGGCCGCCTCGCCGACGACGCCTTCGACCGGTGGCGGGCGACCCCGGCCGGCCAGGGCTTCGACGCCGCCTACGAGCACGTCACCCACCCGACCGCACCCGAGAGCGGCTCGGGCGGGAACCCGGACCGGCATGCCGCCCTGATGGGGGCCATGCTGCAGAACTGGAACAGCGCCCTCGCACGGCTCCACGAGCGCATCCGCCACCCCGACGTCGGGCGCGACCTCATCCCCTACACCGACCGGCTCACCTCCAGCGACTACGCCGCCATCCCCGAGCGCGACCTGCCCGCCGGGCTGCCGGCCTGGATGCGGTCGCGGTCGTGGGCCGACCGCGAGGGCCGCGACGCCGAGGCCAAGCGGGCGACCATCGTCGTCACCGTCCCCCCGGACGAGCGGCCCTGGCGGCCGTGAGGGGCCGCGGAGCCGGGAACGGCCCTGGCGGCCGTGAGCCGGCGCGGAACCGGGAGTGGCCCTGGCGGCCGTGAGCGGGCATGGGACCGGGACCCGAGCGGGAGCGGGCGCAGACCCTGGACCTGAGTGGGACGCGAGAGGAGAGGGTGGCGATGGCAGCGGGTGGACCACGTTCAGCGGGTGGACCACGTTGAGGTTGGGCGCGGCGACCGTTGAGTGGGACGCGAGAGGAGAGGGTGGCGATGGCAGGGTCCTCACGGCAGGCCGGCGAGGATCGATGGCAGGCCGGTGGGGATCGCGACCGGTTCGAGGAGGCGTACCGGGCCGGGGTCGTCGACCAGGTCCTCCCGTCGGAGGGGCTGGCGGCCGGGCGGGAGGTCGCCCGGGCCGTCCCGGCCGAGGTGGTCGCCTTGCGCGGCTGCGTGCTCACCCCGGACGTGCCGATCGACGACGGCTATGTGGTGGTCGGGCTCGACGGCCGGATCGCGGCCGTGCAGCCCGAGCCACCCCAGGGGGTGCGGGTGCGCGAGACCGGCGGGGTGATCCTGCCCGGCCTGATCGACCTGCACGGCCACCCCGAGTTCAACGTGTTCGCGGCCTGGGAGCCACCGCGGCCGTTCACCAACCGCTACCAGTGGCGCGGTAGCGACCTCTACCAGGCGCTGGTCCGGGACCCGCAGAACCGGCTGCTGGAGGCGCTGCCCACCGGCACCCAGCTCCGCTACGCCGAGGTCCGGGCGGTGGCGGGCGGGACCACCGCGATCCAGGGGGCCAGCGGCCGGACCAGGAGCGCCGACGAGGCGCTGGTCCGCAACGTCGACCTGCGCATCTTCGGCGAGCACAAGGCCCGGTCCATGATCGACCTGCCCTCGGCCGGGTCGCGCGACTTCGACCGGCTGCAGCAGATCCTGGCCGCGATCGGCGCCGGGGAGGTCACCGCGTTCTACCTCCACCTCGCCGAGGGCAGAGGCGACGACCAGCGCTCCCAGCGCGAGTTCGACCGGCTGGTGGAGTTCGGCGCGCTCACCCCGGCCACAGTCCTTATCCACGGCTGCGCGCTCACCCGCGAGCAGCTCGGCCAGGTCGCCGATGCCGGCGCCAAGCTCGTCTGGTCGCCCCAGAGCAACCTGCGGCTGTACGGGGAGACCACCCGGGCCGCCGACGCCCTCGAGGTCGGCGTTGCGGTGGGGCTCGGCGCCGACTGGCTGCCGAGCGGCAGCACCAGCCTGCTCGCCGAGCTCAAGGTGGCCGCGCGGGTGCTCGCCGCTCAGGGCCACCAGCCCGACCCGCGCCAGATGGTGGCCATGGTGACCGGCACCGCCGCGCGCATCGCCGGGCTCGACGACCACCTCGGCGCGCTCCGGCCCGGCCGGCCTGCCGACCTCCTGGTGCTCGAGCGCCATTACGACGACCCCTGGGAGAACGTGCTGGCCGCCGACCCGTCCTGGGTCGAGCTGGTGATGGTGGACGGTGACCTCACCTACGGCCGGGCCGACTGGGTGACCGAGCTGGCCGAGGACACCAGCCGCCTGGAGCCGCTGGTCGCTTGGGGTAAGCGGATGCTGCTCGACTCGAGCTTCCAGGCCCGCCCGGACGGCGTGCCGCCGCCGACCCTGGCCCAGCTCCGCGCCGACCTGATCGGACAATATCCTCAGGTAGGTCCGATATTTGCGTGACGCACTAGCGCGTCTGGTCTCGGCGACGGGCCGTCGTCGCCCCGCCGTCATGGTCGGTGGCCCCGTCCCGGTCGGTGGCCCCGTCCCGGTCGGTGGCCGTGTCACGGTCGGTGGCCCCGCCGCGATCCGTGGCCCCGTCCCGGCCCCCGTCCCGGCCCCCGGCCCCGTCGCGGCTGGCGGCTGGGTCGATGGGATCCGGGTCGGGATCGGCGGGGTGCCGCTCGGGCCATACCGTCTCCACCACCAGCGGGATCGCCACGCCCTCGCGCTCGAACGCGGCCTTGATGCGGGCACGCAGCTCGCGTTCGACCTTCCACTGCTCGAGCGGGCGGGTCTTGGCCACCAGGCGCACCTTGACGCCATTCGCGCCCAGCTCCTCCACCCCCCACACCTCGGGCCGCTCGAGCAGCAGGCCCGACCACTCCTCGTCGCGCCACAGCTCCTCGGCCACCCGCTCGAGCACCTGGGTGGCGTGCGGGAGGTCGCTGGACCAGGCCACCTCGATGTCCAGCAGCGCCCGCGACCAGCCCTGGGACATGTTGCCGACCCGGCGGATCTCCCCGTTGGGGACGTGCCAGAGGACCCCGTCGATGTCCCTGACGCGGGTGCTTCGCAACCCGACCCCCTCGACCGTGCCGGTGGCCGGGCCGACGTCGATCACGTCGCCGATCCCGTACTGATCCTCGAGCAGCATGAAGATGCCCGAAATGAGGTCGCGCACCAGGTGCTGGGCGCCGAACCCGAGGGCCACCCCGACGATCCCGGCCCCGGCCACCAGCGGTCCCAGGTTGACCCCGATGGTCTCCAGGGCGGTCAGCACGGCCATGCTCCAGATCGCCACCGAGGCGGCGTTCTGCAGCAGACCACCGATGGTCTGGGCGCGCTGCAGCCGGCGCAGGGTCGGCAGCTCGTCGGAGGGGTCCAGGACCGGCAGACGCAGGCTGTCGAGTCCCCGCTGCACCTTGTCCTTGGTCATCGACGCCACCAGCCGGCGGACGGCCCGGCGCACGAGCCGGTTGACCACGAACGCGACCGCCAGGATCAGCAGCACCCCGGCTGGGCGGGCCAGCAGCAGGTCGGCCAGGCGGGCCAGGGCGGCGTTGCTGGTCGCCTCGTACACCGAGGTGCAGATGGCGCCCGCCTGCTCGGCGGGGCCGCATGCCTCCCTGAGAGACGCGCCGCTCGGAGGGAGGGCGAGCAAGAGGACTTGCAGGAGCACGCGATCACCCGCCGGTGCGGTCGAGGTGGTCGGGAGGTCAGGACGCCGGACGCCAGCCCGGCCTCGACCCTACCGGCGCCGCGCCGATCCCGCCAGTGGCCCGGGCGGAACCGCGCACCTGCGTGCCGGGCTTCGGTGGGACGGTGGCCAGGATGCGAAGGCCTTCGCACGCACCCGGAGGCCGGCGCCAGGACCGGAACGAGCGGGTCCTGCTCCCTGGCCGTCGCAGGGGACCAGCAACTACAGTGAGCCGCCGCTGGCCGGTCGACCTAGACGGAGGTGCCGTGGTCACCCACCTGATCGGACTGCTGCTCGGTACCGAGGACGACTGGCCGACCGCCTTCGAGGAGTACCTCGGCCGGCTCGCGCCGCGCATCCACCACGGCGGCCAGACCCACGAGGTGACCACCGAGCGCGTCACGATCGAACCGTTCGGCCTGCGCCAGCCGGCCCGCCACGCGCTGGTCGTCGACCGGCTGTCCTACTGGTACGACCACCCGCGCGAGTGGCTCAAGAAGCTCGCTCTTCTCGACCAGACCTACCTGCTCAACAACCCCTTCACGTTCCAGTCGATGGAGAAGCACGCCGGGTACTGCGCGGCGATGCGGCTGGGGTTCGACGTGCCCGAGACCTGGCTGCTGCCCCACAAGGTCCCACCCGACAACGAGCGCTTCGCCCCCACCGCCTCGCGCTACAACCGCGCGTTCGACCTGGGGGCGGTGGGGGAGCGGGTCGGGTATCCGATGTACATGAAGCCGTTCCACGGCGGCGGCTGGGTGAACGTGACCCGTATCGGCGACCCTGAGGAGCTTCACCGTGCCTACGACGCCTCCGGGCGGGAGCTGATGCACGTCCAAGCCGGCGTCGAGGGCTACGACGTCTTCACCCGCGGGCTGGCCATCGGGCCGCAGACGCAGGTGATGCACTACGACCCGACCCGGCCGCTCCACCTGCGCTACCAGGTCGACCACGGGTTCCTGACGCCGGAGCTGGGCAACGAGGTGGTCACCTTCGGCATGCTGGTCGGCGCCTTCTTCCGATGGGAGTTCAACTCCTTCGAGGTGGTCGTCCGCGACGGCCGCACCTACCCGATCGACTTCGCCAACGCCACCCCGGACATGGCCCTGATCAGCCTGGGCTACTACTTCCCGTGGGCCATCACAGCCCTGGCCAAGTGGTCGCTGTACTGCGTGACCACCGGCCGGGCGATGCGGCTGGACACCGAGATCAGCCGCTGGTACGCGGTCGCCGACGATCCCGAGCTCGAGTGGGAGGAGAAGCTGGCCGCCTACCGGGCGCTGGTCGACGACTACTACGAGGTGGACCGCTTCACCCAGTTCTGCGACCAGCACCTGGCCTCCGCCGACGACTGCATGCGCGACTACGTCCAGAGCGCCCAGTTCGACGACCTACTGGTCACCACGATCCAGCACGCGTTCCCGCCGCACGAGCACGAGCAGTTCGTCGCCCACTACCGCGGCCTGCTCGGCGCCTGGGCCGCCGACCAGCTCCGGTCGGGGCGGTGAGAGCCAACACAAGGACCATCGTCTCGTCCGCTGAGCACCTACGAGGTGGACGCCGTGCTCCTGTTCGGGACCCGTGGGTCGTCAAGGGAATCACTTCGCTGCAGGGCCGGCTCGCGCGTCGTCTGCTTGGCGCCGGCTACTGAGGACGGCTGGCGAGATCGTCCTGTGGAGCGACGGGATGCAGGTACAGGCCATGCCGATACCCTGACAGTGGTAGCCGGGCCGCACCCCACGGGGGATGCCGGGTCGGGCGCCGGTCCCCTACCGTAGCCGCATGGAGACGCGCCTGTGGGAGCGGCTGCGGCGGGTGCCCGCGCCGGTGGTCGACGCCGGCCTGGCCGTGGCGGTCGTGGTCGTCAACGTGATCGCGATCGGCGTGGCGACCGAGCCAGGCTCACGGCCGCTGAACCCGCTCGCCTACGCGCTGGCCGCCAGCTACGGTGTCCTGTTGCTGGCCAGGCGACGCTGGCCGCTCGGCGTGCTGCTGGCGTCGACCGCGGCCCTGTTCCTCTACTACTCGCTCGACTACCCGGGCGTCAGCCCGGCCTTCCCGCTGGCGGTCGCGCTGTACACGGCCGCGGTCGCCGGGTATTTCCGCTGGGGCCTGCTGGTCACCGCGTTCTTCATGACCGCTGGCGTGTTCGTCACCGGCGTCAGGGAGGGGACGCCGCCGGCCGAGGTGTTCGCCGGCTTCCTCCCCCAGGCCTCGCTGCTGGTCACCCTGCTGCTGCTCGGCGAGGCGGTGCGCAGCCGCCAGGCGTGGCTGGCCGAGGTGCGCGAGCGGCTGGCCCGCGCGGAGGTCGAGCGCGAGCGGGAGGCGGCGCGCCGGGTGGAGCAGGAGCGGCTGCGGATCGCCCGCGAGCTGCACGACGTCATGGCGCACACGATCTCGGTCATCACCGTGCAGGCCGGGGTGGCCGCCGACGTGCTGGCCGACGCCCCCGATGAGGCCCGGCAGGCGCTCGGCACGATCCGGGCGGCCAGCCGGGAGGCGATGGCCGAGCTGCGGGCCACCGTGGGCGTGCTGCGCGGCGGCGATGGCCAGAGCGCCCCGCTGGCGCCGACGCCCGGCCTCAGCCAGCTCGACGGCCTGCTCGAGGCCGCCCGCCGCGGGGGCTTGCGCGTCGAGACCGTGGTGGCCGGCGACCCGCGACCGCTGCCACCGGCGGTCGACCTGACCGCCTACCGGATTCTGCAGGAGTCGCTCACCAACGTGGCCCGCCACGCCCAGGCGACCACCGCGAGGGTGGCGGTCCGCTACCAGCCCGACAGCGTCGTCATCGAGGTCTGCGACGACGGGCGCGGCGCGGCCGGCGCGCCCGCCGCAGTGCAGCGCGGCCACGGCCTGGCGGGCATGGCGGAGCGGGCGGCGGCGGTCGGCGGACGGCTGGAGGTCGGCCCGCGGCCCGCCGGCGGGTTCCGGGTCTGGTCGTCGCTCCCGGCCGAGCGGGGGGTGTGAGCCATGCCGCCGATCCGGGTGCTGCTCGCCGACGACCAGAAGCTGGTCCGGGCCGGGTTCCGGGTGCTGCTGGAGCGCGGCGACGACATCGAGGTGGTCGGGGACGTCGCCGACGGCGCGGAGGCGGTCGACGCGGCCAGGGCGGCGCGCCCCGACGTCGTGCTCATGGACATCCGCATGCCGGTGCTGGACGGCCTGGAGGCGACCAGGCGGATCGTCGCCGACGAGCTGCTCGCTGGCGTGCGCGTGGTCGTGCTGACCACGTTCGAGCTCGACGAGTATGTCTTCGAGGCGCTGCGCGCCGGAGCCAGCGGCTTCCTGCTCAAGGACATCGACCCCGACGACCTGCGCCAGGCGGTGCGGGTGGTGGCCGGCGGCGACGCGCTGTTGTCGCCGAGCGTCACCCGCCGGCTGATCACCGAGTTCGCGACCCGGCCCGCCCGGCCGCCGAGCGACCCCGCGCGGCTGGCGGCGCTGACCGAGCGGGAGCGCGAGGTGCTGGCCCTGGTGGCCGGCGGCCTCTCCAACCAGGAGATCGGCCAGCGCCTGTTCATGAGCCCGGCGACTGCCAAGACCCACGTGAGCCGGGCCATGGCCAAGCTCGGCGCCCGCGATCGCGCCCAGCTGGTCGTGGTCGCCTACGAGACCGGCCTGGTCACCCCCGGCCAGTCCTGAGTACTCCCTGGGTGCAGCGGACGCCGCCGGCGCCTACCCCCAACGGTGCAGCCAACTCGCGCCGCTGGTCTGACGACGCCCGCGCCGCCGGCCCGTAGCGTCGCTCCGTGTCCAAGACCGACAGACCCACGAAAGGTGCCGACATGGAGCGACTGTCGAGGTTCCTGCTCCGCCACCGGCTGGCCGTCGGGCTTTGCTGGCTCGCCGTCCTGGCCGTGGGCGTCGCGACCGCCGGCACGGTGTCCGGCCGGCTCGCCACCGACTTCTCGCTGCCCGGGGCCAAGAGCTACGAGGCCAACCAGGCCATCCTCCGCGTCTACGGCAACGGCGCCGACGCCCGCCCTCTGGTGCCGGTCGTCACGCTGCCGGCAGACACCACCGTGGACAGCCCCGGGGTCAGGCAGGACCTCGGCCGGGCGTTCGGCGCGGTCGCCCGGGACCCGCGTCTGCGGGTCGTCTCCTGGGCCTCCAGCGGCGACCGCGGCTTCGTCTCCGCCGACGGCCGCACCACCTTCGGCCTGGTGTTCCCACCGCCGAGCGGCCCGGGCGGCCCCGACCTCGGCCCGGCGGTGAGCGCGGCGATGCGCGGCGCCCTGCCGCCGGAAGCGACCCTGCGGGTGACCGGCTTCGACGAGCTGTCCGCCGGCGACGGCGGCGGCACCGGCGTGCTCACCGAGACGCTGCTCGGCGGGCTCGGCGCCCTGGCCGTGCTGGCTTTCGTGTTCGGCTCGCTGCTTGCCTTCGTCCCCCTGCTGATCGCGGCGGTCTCGATCCTGGCGACCTTCCTGGTGATCCTCGGGCTGACCACCTTCACCGACGTCAACTTCATCGTGCAGTTCCTGGTCGCGCTCATCGGCCTCGGGGTGGCGATCGACTACTCGCTGCTGCTGGTGACCCGCTGGCGCGAGGAGCTCGCCCACGGCCACCCCGCCGCCGAGGCGGTGCACCGTGCCATGGCCAGCGCCGGTCGGTCGGTGCTCTTCAGCGGCGTGACCGTCGCCATCGGGCTGCTCGCCCTGGTGCTGCTGCCAGTGCCCTTCCTGCGCAGCATCGGCTTCGGCGGCATGCTGATTCCGCTGGTCAGCGTGCTCGTCGCCGTCACGCTGCTGCCCGTGCTGCTGGCCTCCGTGGGTCGCCGGATCGACTGGCCGCGGCTGCGCAGCGAGACGGTGGCCAGCCGCGGCTGGACGGCCTGGGCGCACGGCGTCATTCGTGCCCGCTGGGCGGCGACGCTCGGCGCCGCCGTGGTCCTGGGAGCGCTCGGCTTCGCCGCGCTCGGCATCCAGGTCGGCGACGCCAGGGCCGACACCCTGGCCACCTCCGGCCCGCCGGCCGAGGGCCTGGCCGCGCTGCGGCGCGCCGGCGTGCCCGCCGGGGTGCTCAGCCCGATCGAGGTGCTGGTGCCCGCAGGCACCGACCCGGCCGCGGCCGCGGCGCGGCTGGCCAACGTGCCCGGCGTGCGTGACGCGGTCGCGCCCGCAGGCCAGGCGTGGCGCCGGGACGGCACGGCGCTCGTCAGCGTGCTGCCGGTCGACGAGCCCGGCACGAGCGCGGGCCGGGAGGTGGTGACCCGGGTGCGCGACACCGTCGCCGAGCTTCCCGGTGTGCGGGTCGGCGGCGCCGGCGCGGACCTGATCGACGGCCTCCACGCCATCTACGGCAACTTCCCGCTGATGCTCGGCGTGATCGCCGCCGTCACCTTCGTGCTGCTGGCCAGGGCGTTCCGCTCGCTGCTGCTGCCGGCCAAGGCGGTGCTGCTCAACCTGGTCTCGGTCGGCGCCACGTACGGGGTGCTGGTGCTGGTGTGGCAGCGCGGCTACGGCTCCCAGGCGATCTGGGGCATCCCCGCCACCGGCGCCATCACCTTCTGGGTGCCGCTGATGACCTTCGCCTTCCTCTACGGCCTGTCCATGGACTACGAGGTCTTCATCCTGGCCCGCATGCGCGAGGAGTACGACCGCAGCGGCTCCACCGACACCGCCATCACCGAGGGGCTCGGCCGCACTGGCCGGCTGGTCACCAGCGCCGCGCTGATCCTGTTCTTGTCCTTCGTCTCGCTGGCGAGCGCGCCCGGGACCGACATCAAGATCATGGCCACCGGCCTGGGCGCCGGCATCCTGCTCGACGCCACCGTGGTGCGCGCGCTGCTGGTCCCGGCACTCGTCTCCCTGTTCGGCCGCTGGAACTGGTGGCTGCCATCCTGGGCCGCCCGCCTCATAGGGATGCGGCCATCTGCTCAAACGGCTGGTTGAAGGAGATCGGGCGCCTGGCAGCAAAGCGGCCCCGCCAGGCCCGGCGCATGGCTGGCGGAGCCGCGAACGGTCGAGGGCCAGTGGCAGTGGAAGAACTCGTTGACCGTGCCGTCCGGCCGGGTGTTGAAGTGGTCGCCTGAGTTGAAGCTGAAGGTCTCGACCCAAGACCGTGGGTCGCCCAGAGGGTCTGGGGGTTGGGGTGACAACTGCTGCAGCACGTGACACCGTCCCGGCAGCCGGCATCCGCGAGGGGAAGAGCCGTCACCCAGCCCACACCAGGAGACGTGATCGATGACCGTGGTCCGCGGCCCTATCGCCCTGCTTGCCCGTGCGCTGGATCAGACCGGCGTCATCATCTCCCGGGTTCGGTCCGAGCAGGCGACGATGCCGACCCCGTGCCGTTCCTGGGACGTGCGCGCCCTGGTCAACCACGTCGTCCAGGACGTGCAACAGTTCACCGTGATGGCGGGCGGCGGAGCGTGGGAACAGCGCGACACCGACGTCATCGGCGACGACTGGGCCGCAGCCTATCGCCAGGCGGCCGGCTCGCTGCTGGCGGCCTGGCAGCATGAGGGTGCCCTCGACCAGACGGTGCAGCTACCCTCCGGCGAGGTCCCGGCCACCTGGCGGGTCGACCAGCAGATCGCCGACCTCGCCGTCCACGGCTGGGACATCGCCAAGGCGACCGGGCAGTCGACCGACCTTGACCCTGAACTTGGGCAGCTGGCGCTCGATTGGGCCAGACAGAACCTCCAGCCGCAGTTCCGCGGCGACGAGGCAAGCGGACGCGTGTTCGGGCCCGAAGTGGCGGTGCGCGCCGACGCGCCGCTCTACGACCGTCTCGCGGGGTTCTTCGGGCGGACCCCGAGCTGATCGTTGCTGCCGGCTCCTTCAAACTGGTTCATCGAGCCCCGCGGTTGTCACCCAATCGCTCGCGCCCCGACCAGGATTTCCTTGCGGTGGTGGGTCGGGCCAGGAGCGGGCTGTCGCGGCTCGCGGCTCGTCCCGACAGTGGCGAACGGTCTGCCGGCGTTCGGCCCGTACCGGCCCAGCGGCCCCGGAGGGAGCTACGAGCCGTGGGCGCTCCAGGTCATCGAGATCTCAGGCAGGCGGATCGTCGGATTCAACGCCTTCCTGGACACGGCGACTCTGTTCCCGCTCTTCGGTCTGCCAGCTTCGCCGCCCGAGCGGTAGGCCGGCGCTGAGCGGTAGGACGTCGCTCAGCCCGACGAAGGTGAGGAGCTCCTGCAGTTCCGACGAGGCGTGGCGCAGCCGAACCTGGCGCCCGAGCCGCCGCGCCATGAGCTGCAGCCGGGCCAAAGCGTCGACCGTGCAGACGTTCGGATGGACAACCGCGCCCACGTCACAGACGACCAGCTCGGCGTCAGTGCCCTCGAGCAGGACGCGCACGCGATCGCACAGGCGCGGCACATCGGCGCCAGTGAGCGAACCGTCGATGACCACGACGGTCGTGCTCGACTCGGGAAGCGGTCGCGGCGACAGCGGAGCTCCTTTCGCGGTCCCCGTAGAGTAGAGACTCGCGGTCCCCCGTAGAGTAGAGACCGGTCGACGGGGAGGAAGTCATCGCTCTCATCGCGAAGGTTTCCTCCTTGGCGACTGCTGCGCCCTGCTGCGGTGACGCGGATGCGGCCATCTTTCCAGGAGTTCTGCGAGTTCTGCGACGAGCACCTGGCCCACGCCGGCGACGGCCTGCCCTGGTAGCCCCGACGTTCGCATCACCGCCTCGACGACATCCTGACGTAGGGTTTGCGGGGCGGCCGGGGCGCCGCCGAGGGGAGGAGCAATGGCCGTTGACAGGCAGCAGGTGGCCGCCTGGCTCGACGCGTACGTGCAGGCGTGGCGGACCTATGACCCCAAGGCGATCGGCGAGCTGTTCAGCGAGGACGCCGTGTACGCGTACGAGCCGTGGGGGGAGCCGGAACGGGGCCGGGAGGCGATCGTCGCGGCGTGGCTGGAGGAGCGGGACGAGCCGGGCACCTACA
Organism: Actinomycetes bacterium; assembly: GCA_036000965.1. Classification (NCBI taxonomy): domain Bacteria; kingdom Bacillati; phylum Actinomycetota; class Actinomycetes; species Actinomycetes bacterium. The sequence continues at coordinate 55,812 of DASYUT010000253.1, read as the reverse complement.
AGGGCAGCTACGAGCCGCTCGCGGTCGACGGCGACCTGGCCGTGGCCACCGGCCGCAGCCGCTACTTCGAGCCCGACGGCACCCTCCAGCGGGAGTACCACAACGTCTTCGCGCTCCGGTTCGACGGCGAGGGCCGCTGCCGGGAGTTCCGGGAGTGGTACATGCTGCGGCGCGAGAACGCCGACTGAGCCGGCATGGACTCGGTGCTGGTCGCCCTCGGTGTGCGGCTGGCCGCCTCGGGCCGCTGAGCCCGCTCTGGGCGGCGATGGAACGCGGCGGGCGCTGTGTCGGTATCGGCGCTGTGTCGGTATCGTGGAGGCGGGCGTGGCGGGGCGAGGCGGGCGGGACCGGGCGAGGCGGGCACGGCAGGGCCAGGCGGGCACGGCAGGGCCAGGCGGGCACGCAGGGCCAGGCAGCCACGAGCGGCCGTGGGACGAGGGTGGCCGGGAGTCCAGGCTTGGATCGAGAGGGTGGGGGACTGCACGACGGCCCGGGCGCGCCGCTCCGGGTGGCGGCGTCCCGGTGGGAGTTCCCGGACCCGGCCGCGGCCGGGCCCGACGGCGTGGTCGGCTTCGGGGCCGACCTCGAGCCGGAGACGCTCGTGCACGCCTACCGGCACGGGATCTTCCCCTGGCCCCACCCGCGAGTGCCGCTGCCGTGGTTCTCGCCCGACCCCCGGGGCGTTCTGCCTCTCGAAGGGCTGGAGGTGTCGCGCTCGCTCCGCCAGCGGCTGCGCGGCTGCGGCTGGCACACCACCGTGGACCAGGCGTTCGACGCGGTGATCGCCGCCTGCGCGGACCGGCGGGGCGAGGGCACCTGGATCACCGGACGGATGCGGGCCGCCTACCGGCGCCTACACCGGATCGGCTGGGCACACAGCCTCGAGGTCTGGGACGACGGGACCCTGGCCGGCGGGCTGTACGGGCTCCTGCTCGGGGGTGTGTTCACCGGCGAGTCCATGTTCCACCGAACCACCGACGCATCCAAGGTCGCCCTGGTCGACCTGGTGACCCGGCTCGCCGAGGGGGGCGGCTGCCTCGTCGACGTGCAGGTGCTCACCCCCCATCTCGTGCGCCTGGGCGCGCGCGAGATCCCCAGGGCCGACTACCTCGCCCTGCTCGGCCGGGTGCGGGACGACCCGGTGCGCCTGCCCGACGACCGGCGGCCGGCTGCCGCCCTGGCCGGCGGGTAGGAGCGGCCGGCTGCCGCCCTGGCCGGGGCGTAGGATCGGGGGCGCCGTCGCCGCTCGACCGTGGAGGGTAGGATGCAGGGCACGCTGACCGCCAAGATCCTCGAGGCGCACCTGGTCGAGGGGCGGCTCGCCCCGGGCGAGGAGATCGCCCTGGGGATCGACCAGACCCTGCTCCAGGACGCCACCGGCACGATGGCCTGCATGGAGTTGGAGGCCCTCGGCTTTGACGAGGTCAAGGTCGGCACCGCCATGCAGTACGTCGACCACAACATGCTCCAGTTCGACCACCGCAACGCCGACGACCACCTGTTCCTGCAGACGTTCGCGGCCCGGTACGGCATCCGCTTCTCCCGGGCCGGCAACGGCATCTGCCACCAGGTCCACACCGAGCGGGTGGCCCGGCCGGGCGCGACCCTGCTCGGCGCCGACTCCCACACGCCGACCTCGGGGTCGGTCGGCTCGATCGCCATCGGCGCCGGCGGGCTCGAGGTGGCGCTGGCAATGGCCGGCCAGCCGTTCCGGACGCCCACGCCGACCGTGGTCGGCGTGCGGCTCGACGGCGAGCTGCCGGCCTGGGTGGCCTCCAAGGACCTCATCCTGTGGCTCATCCGCAAGTACACGGTGAAGGGTGGCCTCAACCGGATCTTCGAGTTCACCGGGCCGGGCGTGGCCGCCCTGCCGGTCACCCAGCGGGCCACCGTGTGCAACATGATCACCGAGCTGGGCGGGACCACCGCGATCTTCCCGTCCGACGAGCAGACGCGCCGGTTCCTGCGCCGCCAGCAGCGGGAGCACGACTGGGTCGAGCTCGGCCCCGACCCCGACGCCAGCTACGACGAGCAGGTCGAGGTCGACCTGTCCACCCTCGAGCCGCTGATCGCCAAGCCGTCCCAGCCCGACAACGTGGTGGCGGTGGAGGAGGTCGCGGGCACCGAGGTGTTCCAGGTCTGCTTCGGGTCGAGCGTGAACTCCTGGTACGAGGACCTGGCCATCCCCGCCGCCGTCCTGCGGGGCAGCCACCTGCCCGCGACCACGGCCGGCACCGTCTCCCCGGGCAGCCGCCAGATCCTCACCACGATCACCACCTCGGGCGTGCTCGAGGACCTGGAGCGGGCCGGGGCGCGCATCCTCGAGCCGGCCTGCGGCCCGTGCGTGGGCATCGGGCAGGCGCCCCCGTCGGGCAAGGCGAGCGTGCGCACCTTCAACCGGAACTTCAAGGGCCGCTCGGGGACCGTGGACGACCAGGTGTACCTGGCCTCGCCGGCGACCACGGCAGCCACCGGCCTGCACGGCAGGATCACCGACCCACGCACCCTGGGTGACCCTCCCGAGATCGACGACCCGGACCCGGTGGTGGACGACTTCATGATCCTCGACCCGGCCCCGCCCGCCGAGCGCGAGCGCATCGAGATCATCCGCGGCCCGAACATCAAGACGCCGCCGATCCCGCCACCGCTGCCCGACGACATGACCGGCCGGGTCCTGATCGTCCTGCCAGACAACATCTCCACCGGGTCGATGGCGCCCGACGGGGCGATCGTCATGGCAGACCGCTCCAACGTGGCCGCGATCGCCGAGTACACCTTCATGAAGGAGGACGCGGAGTTCGTGCAGCGGGCCAAGGACTGGGGGGGCGGCTTCATCGTGGCCGGGGAGAACTACGGTCAGGGCTCGAGCCGCGAGCACGCCGCGCTCGCCCCGCTGCAGCTCGGCATCAGGGGCGTGCTGGCCCGGGGGTTCGCGCGCATCCACCGGCGCAACCTGATCGCGCAGGGCCTGGTGCCGCTGTTCATCGACGCCGAGGCCCACGAGCGGCTCGAGGTCGGCGACCAGCTCTCGATCGGCGGGCTGCGCGAGGCGGTGGCCGGTGGCGCCCAGCAGGTGGACGTGGAGGTCGAGGGCAAGGGTGGCTTCCAGGCCCGGCTCGACCTCTCCCCCCGCGAGCGCGAGGTGGTCGTGGCCGGCGGCGTGGTCAACCAGCTCAAGCAGCAGGCGGGCAGCAGGTGAAGGCGGGCAGCAGGTGACCCACCACTACGACCCCGACATCCTCGAGCTCGCTCCGGTCGAGGTGAAGGCGGGCATGGAGGCCGGCACGGTCCTGCTCCTCGACATCCGCTCGGGCGCGCTCTACGAGCAGTCGGGCGAGCACGTGCCCGGCGACCGGCGCTTCCCGGCCAGCCCGAGCCCGACCGACCTCGCCTCGCTGGACCGGGACCGGCTGGTGGTCGCCTACTGCGACTGCCCAGGCGAGGCAGGCAGCCTCGGGTTCGGCACCCGCCTGCGCCGGGCCGGGTTCCCGCGGGTGGGCGTCCTGCTGGGCGGGCTGGCAGGCTGGAAGGCGGCCGGACTGGGCGCGGTGCCCGTGCCGGACCTCGACGCCGGGCAGGAGTGATCTGCCGGGGGCAGGGGTGATCTGCCCGGGCAGGGGTGACCTGGCCGGGCAGGTGACCTGGCCGGGCCGGGTGATCTGGCTGGTCAGGGGTGACCTGGCCGGGCAGGGAGGACTTGGCCGGGCAGGGGTGATCTGGAGGGGCGGGGTGATCCGGATGGGCGGGGTGATCTGGGATGAGTGACGTGTTCGAGGCCCTTGCCACGGCCCGGCGGGCGGGGCGACCGGTGGTGATGGGCACCACGGTCCGCATCGAGGGCGACCCGCCCTCGGCGCCGGGCAACCGGGCCCTGTTCGGCGCTCGCGGGGAGCTGCTGGCCGGCACGATCGGCTGCAACGGGCTCGACCGCAGGACCGGGGCTGACGGGCACGGCCTGCTCGAGGCCGGGGAGCGGTCGGGGCTGCGCCGCTACACCAGCTTCGAGGGGGAGCCGGGGGAGGGCGTCGTCGAGGTCTTCCTGGAGGCGTTCGCCGGGCAGGCCCGGCTGGTGGTCGGCGGCGGCGGCCCGGTGGCCGGCGCGCTCGCCGCCATCGGCGAGGTGCTGGGCCTGGCCGTCACGGCCGAGCCGCCGGGGTCGGCGACGTTCGCCGAGGCCAGCACCGGCCTTGGGCCGGGCGACGCGGTGGTCTTCGTCGACCACGACGACCCCGACCTGGTGCCCGCGGTCACCAGGGTCCTCGAGGGGCAGGCGGGGTACGTCGGGGTCATGGGGAGCCGGCGCCACACCCCCGGGTTCGTGGCCATCCTGCGGGAGGCCGGGCTGGACCTCGCTAGGCTGCACAGCCCCACCGGGCTCGACGTCGGCGCGCGCGTGCCGCCCGAGATCGCCCTGTCGATCCTGGCCGAGGTCCTGGCCGCGACCCGGGGCCGCGCCGGCGGCAGCCTCGACATCGTGGGCCACCCTTCCGGCTGAACCGCTGCGGCCAGCCGGCCCTCCGGCTGAACCGCTGCGGCAGGCTGGCCTTCCGGCTGAACCGACGCGGCCGGCCGGCCCTGCGGCTGAACCGGCGCGGCAACCGGTGCGGGAGGCCACCCCTCCAGCGGACCGGGTGTGGCAGGCCACCAGGGGCGCAGACTGACCAGCGCGCACTGAAGAGCCCCGAGCAGGCCTCGAGTGCACCGCGCCCTCGACCCTCTCGGGGCTCTCCATCCCCGAACGGCACCCTCCGAACCCGCCCCGGGGAACGAGTCCAGCCCGCCGCGACCGGCAGCACCGGCCCCGACGGATCACGCCCCAGTCCCGGGAGGAGACCGGGGCGCTTGGTCCGGCGGAAATCGCCCGACCTACCGTTCTCTGGCACGGGGGCGCAAGGCATGCCTCCGTGCCAGCACCGCCGACTCTAACTAGACCATGTTGCTCAGGTCAATCCCCAGATTCTTCACCTTTGGCCGCAGGCTGTACGTAGACTCAGAGTCCCGGCCCAGACCTGGCCGGGATGGTGGCTGCCGTACAGAAAGGACGTTCGCTGTCATGCCCATCGAGATCGGCCAGGAGGCCCCCGACTTCGCCCTCAAGGACCAGAACGGCGCCGTGCAGCGGCTGGCGGAGCTCCGCGGCGCCAAGAACGTCGTGGTCGTCTTCTACCCGCTCGCCTTCTCCGGGATCTGCACCGCCGAGCTCTGCCAGCTCCGCGACGACCTGCCGAGCTTCGAGAGCGACCGCGTGACCACGATGGCCGTGTCGGTGGACTCCCCCTACGTGCAGCGGGCGTTCGCCGACCGCGAGGGCTACGAGTTCACCCTGCTCAGCGACTTCTGGCCCCACGGCGAGACGGCCAGGGCCTACGGGGTGTTCAACGAGGAGCGCGGCTTCGCCAACCGCGGCACCTTCATCGTCGACAAGCAGGGCGTGGTCCGCTACCGGACCGTCCACCAGCCCGCCGAGCCCCGCGACCCGGAGGAGTACCGCAAGGCCCTGGCCGCTCTGGGGTAGCAGGACCTCGGGGTCCGGCGCGCCAAGCGTAGCCCGGATGGTTATGAAGCGGGGCGGCCAGGAATGCGAGCCGGGCGGCCCGGGCGGTGGGAACCGGTTTGGTCTGGTCAGATCGCGGTAAGAGGGCTGTTGAGATCAACCGCGGCGGATCGGCAGAGCGGGGGATCCACCGCAGCCGGGCAGGATCTGGTCGGCACGCGGCCATGGTGCGGACGCCAGGGCGATGCTCTCGGCCACTGGCGGGTGTGCCTTGCCGGTGCCGTCAAGGGTGAGACCCCAGGAGGCGCGCCCATGACCGACAGCGGTTCAAGACCGAGTCCACTGTGGACACCTGACAGGCGCCAGTTCCTACGGACGGTCGGCCTGGCCGGGCTGGGGGTGGCGCTCGGCGCCTGCACCAGCGAGCCGGGCGGCGGCGGACCCGGCGGCGGCACCGCGGTACCCGGGGCGGCGGCGCCCACCACGACCTTCGCGGAGCCGCGGACCAAGCTCTCCGGCGACCTCAAGATCCTGCTCTGGAGCCACTTCGTGCCCAGCCACGACCAGTGGTTCGACCCGTTCGCCAAGGAGTGGGGCAGGCAGGCCGGGGTCAACGTCACCGTCGACCACATCGACAACGCGCAGATCCCCACCCGCATCGCCGCCGAGGTCCAGGCCGGGCAGGGTCACGACCTCATCCAGTACATCGCGACGCTGTCGCAGTTCGAGCCGAGCGTCAACGACCTCAAGGACATCACCGACGAGGCCAGCAGCCGCTGGGGCCAGCAGCTGGAGCTGTGCAAGCAGTCCAGCTTCAACCCGGCCACCGGCAGGTTCTACGCGTACGCGCCCGGCTGGGTGCCCGACCCGGGGGACTACCGCACGTCGCTGTGGCAGGCGGTGGGCCTGCCCAACGGGCCCTCGACCTGGGACGAGCTGCTCAAGGGCGGAAGCGAGATCAAGAAGAGCAAGGGGACCCAGCTCGGCATCGGCATGTCCCAGGAGATCGACTCCAACATGGCCGGGCGGGCCCTGCTGTGGTCCTATGGCGCGTCGGTCCAGGACCAGAACGAGCGGGTCGTGCTCAACTCCGACGAGGCCGTGGCCGCGGTCGAGTTCATGACCAAGCTGTTCAAGCAGGCGATGACCGACGAGGTCTTCTCCTGGAACGCCGCATCCAACAACCAGGGCCTGATCGCGGGCAAGCTCTCCTACATCCTCAACTCGATCTCGGCCTGGCGCACCGCCCAGGGCGCCAACCCCAAGGTCGCCGACGACATCTCGTTCGTCCCGGCGCTGCGCGGACCCAAGGACGCGCGCGCCGCCCAGCACGTGATGTACAACTGGATCGTTCCCAAGCACGCCAAGAACGTCGACGCGGCCAAGGAGTTCCTGCTCCACTACACGTCCAACTTCGCGGCGGCCACCTACGCCTCCAAGCTCTACGACTTCCCAGCGTGGTCGAAGCTGGTACCCCAGCTCGAGGGCTGGCTGGCCAACGACCCGTTCGGCGCCAAGCCCGCGAACAAGCTCGCGTTCCTCAAGGACGCCACGAACTGGAGCACCAACATCGGCCACCCCGGGCCGTCCAACACCGCGATCGGCGAGGTCTTCGGGACGTTCGTGATCCCGACCATGTTCGCCAGGGCGGCGCGCGGGGAGGCCAACCCCAAGCAGGCGGTGGCCCAGGCCGAGGCCCAGATCAAGCCGATCTTCGAGAAGTGGCGCTCCCGCGGCCTGGTCGGCGGCGCGTGAGGAGTGTCCGGTGACCGTCGTCGTCGAAGTCAGGAAGCTCGTCAAGGAGTTCGACGGCGGGCGCGTCCACGCCGTCGACGGGGTCGACCTCGCCACCGAGGAGGGCGAGTACCTGGTGCTGCTCGGCCCGTCGGGGTGCGGCAAGACCACACTGCTGCGCACGATCGCCGGGCTCGAGCAGCCCACCGAAGGGGAGGTGCGCATCGGCGGGCACGTGGTCAACGAGCTGCCGCCCCGGGCCCGCAAGATCGCCATGGTCTTCCAGAGCTACGCGCTCTACCCCCACAAGACCGTCCGGCAGAACATCGTCTTCCCGCTCCGGGCGGAGCGGCTCGACAAGGCCGAGCAGGAGCGCAAGGCGCGGTGGGCGGCGGACCTGCTCGGCATCGGCCACCTGCTCGCTCGCAGGCCGCGCCAGCTCTCCGGGGGTGAGCGGCAGCGCGTGGCGCTGGCCCGCGCCCTGGTCCGCGAGCCACGCGTCTTCCTGCTCGACGAGCCGCTGTCGAACCTCGACGCCAAGCTGCGCGCGAGCGCCCGCGACGAGCTCAAGCGGTTCCAGCAGCGGGTCGGGACGACCACCATCTACGTCACCCACGACCAGGCCGAGGCCATGGGGCTCGGCGACCGGATCGCGGTCATGGACCACGGCAAGGTGCGCCAGCTCGGCCCGCCCGTGGAGGTCTACGACGACCCGGCCGACACCTTCGTGGCCACCTTCCTCGGCTCGCCGCCCATGAACCTGGTGCCGCGCGACGGCCGCCTGGTCGGGTTCCGGCCCGAGCACCTGCTGCCGGTCGAGGTCGTCCCCGGGACCGACCGGACCACGCTGCCGCTGCGGGTGGAACGGATCGAGTACCTCTCCGGCGACCGGCACGTCTACGGGACCGCCTCCCGGATCGGTGAGGACACCCGCGTCATCGCCCGGCTGCCGGCCATCGTGCCGACCCCGATCGCGGCCGGCGAGACCCACGAGTTCGCCGTGCACGCCAGCCGGCTGCGCTTCTTCGACGCGGCCACCGGGGAGCGCACCGAACCCGTCCGGGTCGGGGGGTGAGCCGATGGCCGAGGTGACGCTCGAACGCGGCGGCGCGCGAGACGGCGCGCAGCCGGCCAGGCGGCGCCTGGCCGACCGCGATGGCTTCCTGGCCTGGGCCATGCTGCTCCCGTCGATCGTCTACATCGTCGCGCTGGTCGCGGTCCCGTTCTTCCTCGCCATCGCGTTCAGCTTCAGCGACGTGACCGCTGGCGACCCCACCTTCCACTGGGCGGGGCTGCGCACCTTCCGGCGCGCCCTCGACGACCCCGTGTTCTGGCGCTCGCTGCGCAACACCTTCGTGTTCACCGTGGTGTCGATGGCCCTCATCGTGGTGCTCGGCAAGGTCCTCGCCAACATCCTGGTGGCCGACTTCCGCGGCAAGTGGCTGGTGCGCTTCCTGGTGCTGCTGCCGTGGACCACCCCGGTGGCGCTGTCGGCGGTCGCGTGGCTGTGGATGCTCGACTCGATCTACAGCCCGATCGACTGGACCCTGCGCCAGCTCGGGCTCCTCGACGGCAACGCCTACTGGCTGGGCCGGCCGTACCTGGCCATGGCCTCGGTCATCGCGGTGCACGTGTGGCGGCTGACCCCGCTGTCGGCGGTGATCATCATGGCCGGGCTGGTCGCCATCCCGAAGGACATCCACGAGGCGGCGCGCGTGGACGGCGCCGGCTTCTGGCGGCGCATGCTCGAGGTGACGATCCCGCTCACGCTGCCCGTGGTCGCGGTCGCCGCGCTGTTCGGCGCGATCCTGACCTTCACCGACATGACCGTGGTCTACGTGCTCACCCGCGGGGGGCCGACCAACTCCACCCAGGTGCTGGCGAGCTGGGCGTTCATCCGCGGCATCGAAGGCGGCGACGTGGCCCAGGGCGCCGCGGTGGCGCTGTTCCTGTTCCCGCTGCTGCTGGCCGCCGCCATCGCCATCCTGCGCGCCGTCCGCCGCATGGAGGTGCTGTGATGGCCGCCGTCGAGGTGTCGAGCCCGGCCGAGGCCGAGCGGCTGCGGCGGCGGTTCGCCCGCCGCCACGTCCTCGCCCGCGTGGGCCTCTACCTGGCGGCGCTGCTGGCCGCGCTGGTGTGCGCGGCGCCGTTCCTGTGGAGCCTGGTCACCGCGTTCAAGCAGAACAGCGACCTCTACAACCCGGACAACAACCCGTTCTTCTTCAACGGGGCGGCAACCCCCGACCACGTCCTCTACCTGTTCCGCGACACCGCGTTCCTCACCTTCGTGTGGAACACCCTGTGGGTCGGCACGCTGGTCGTGGCCATCACGCTCGCCCTCGGCCTGCCAGCGGCCTACTCGCTGGCCCGGCTCGACCGCCCCTGGTCCGGCCGCATGGCCATCGCGATCTTCTTCGTCTACCTGGTGCCACCCAGCCTGCTGTTCCTGTCGCTGTCGCGGCTGGTGGTCACTGTCGGGCTGCAGGACTCCACCTGGTCGCTCGTGCTGGTCTACCCGACCATCACCATCCCGGTGTCGGTGTGGCTGCTCATCGGGTTCCTCAAGGCCATCCCGAAGGACATCGAGGAGCAGGCCATGGTCGACGGCTACAGCCGCCTGGGCGCCTTCGCGCGGGCCGTGCTGCCGCTGGCGTTTCCTGGGATCGTCGCGGTCGTGGTCTTCGCGTTCACGCTCACCGCGAGCGAGTTCATCTACGCGCTCGCGTTCGTCTCACCGACCAGCCAGAAGGTCGTGAGCACGGGCGTGCCGACCGAGCTGATCCGCGGCGACGTCTTCTTCTGGCAGTCCCTGCAGGCCGCGGCCATCGTCGTGGCGGTGCCCATCGCCTTCGTGTTCAACCTGTTCCTGGACCGGTTCATCACCGGATTCACCATGGGCGCCGTGAAAGGGTGAGGCGCCTGTGCCGCGGTGGGGCGGATCCCGAAGGGCGCCGGCGCCATGGTCGAATGGATCCCAAAGGCGCTGTGCCATGGTCAGGCGGATCCCGTTGCTGTGCCGTTGGCGCGGGTGGGGAGGCGCTCGAGGGTCTGCACGGTGAGCTCGTCGAGGGCGGGCAGGACCAGGTCGACCGCTTCCAGCACTTCGGCTGGGGGCGGGTAGCTGCGGTTCGGCACGGCGACCACCCGCATGCCGGCGGCGAGCGCCGAGCGGATCCCGTTGGCCGAGTCCTCGACCGCGGCGCAGCGGCCAGGCTCGGCCCCGAGCCGGGCGGCCGCCTTGAGGTACACGTCGGGGGCGGGCTTGCCCCGGGCGACCTCCTCGGACGACACCGTGACCGAGAACACCCCCGCCAGGCCGGCCCGTTCCAGCACCAGGTCGATGAGCGGGCGGTTGGCCGAGCTGGCGAGCGCGAGCGGCCAGCGCCCGGCCAGGCGCCGCACGGCGGCCGCCGCGCCAGGCAGGAGCGGGAGGTCGGCCCGGTAGCGGGCCGCGACGCGGGCGACCACCTCCTCGGAGATCGCCGCCGCGGGCATCGGCACCCCCAGCTCGTCAGCCATGTACCGCGACCACTCGGGCGAGCTCATCCCCTGCATGGCGCGCACCGCCCCGGGCGGCCAGCGGCCGCCCCGCTCGCGCACCAGCCCCTCCTTGACCTCGGCCCACACCTCCTCGGACTCGATCAGCACGCCGTCCAGGTCGAGGATCACGGCTTGCAACCCGTCCGCCACCGCCGGCTCCTTCCCGCTCGTACCATCAGGGTCCGGTTGTGCCTTTAGGGTAGGGGGCGTGCGTTGCGGGTGCCTGCTCGGGTAGAACACCATGCCGTGGCCGAACCGGCACGGTGGCCACCCGTCGTGGCGCTCGACGCGCCCGTCCGTACAGGAGCTGATGCCCGATGACGCAGGACGCAGTGCCCGAAGCCGACGTACAGGAGCAGCAGCGACCCGTGCTGGACCCGGACGCTCCCGAGGTGCCGGTGATCGGGGACGAGATTCCCGAGGCGGACGCGCTCGAACAGTCGATCCCGGTCCCCCTCGACGACGAGGACGAGCCCAGGTAGCTGCATGGAGACTGCTGGCGTGCCCGGCGCCGGGGGACGACTCCTTGAGGGGAGCCTCGCCCTCCCGGCGTCCGGCACCAACCTGGTTCCGCAGGTCCTCGGCCGAGGGCTCGGGGGGAGCCTTGCCCTCCTGGCGTCCGGCACCCGACCGTGACCGCCGGCGTGTCACCGCCCGGCGACGAGCGCCCTCTGCGCGCCGGAGACGAGCGCTCCCTGCCCGGCCAGCCCGAGCACGAGCCCGACTACCGCTTCAGCCTGGCCAACGAGCGGACCTACCTGGCCTGGGTCCGCACGGCGCTGGCCCTCGTCGGCGCCGGGATCGCCGTGATCCGGTTCCTGCCCTCGCTGCCGATCCCGGGGGCGCGTGAGGCGCTCGGTGCCAGCCTGGTGCTCGTTGGCATGCTCATAGCCGCCAGCAGCCACCGGCGCTGGCGCCGCATCGAGCACGCCATGCGCACCGCGACCCCGCTGCCCAGGTCGCTGATGCCGCCGATCCTGACCGCCACGGTGGCGGTGGTGTCGTTCTTCACGCTGGTGCTGCTGCTCGAGAAGCGGTGAAGCCGCCCGCCGGACCAGAATCCCTCCTGACCAGAATCCCTCCTGACCAGAATCCCTCCTGACTGGAACCCCGCCGGCGGCCCCGATACCATCACCGCCATGCGCCTGGTGATCGCACGATGCAGCGTCGACTACGCCGGCCGCCTCTCCACCCACCTGCCCAGCGCGGTGCGGCTGCTCATGGTCAAGGCGGACGGCTCGGTGCTGGTCCACGCCGACGGCGGCGGCTACAAGCCGCTCAACTGGATGTCCGCCCCATGCACATTCTGTGAGGAAGACGGCCTTTGGCGCGTGACCAACCCCGTCGGCGAAGTCATGACCGTCACAGTGGAGGAGATCCTGCACGACTCGGTGCACCAGCTCGGCGTCGACCCAGGGTTGGTGAAGGAAGGCGTCGAGAAGCAGCTCCAGGCTCTCCTCGCCGAGCGTTGCCATGTCATCCGGCCGGATCTGACGTTGATCAGGCGCGAGTATCCTACCGATATTGGTCCAGTGGATTTGTTGTGCCGTGATCAAGAAGGTCTACCCGTAGCGATTGAAGTAAAGCGTCGCGGCGAGATCGACGGCATCGAGCAATTGTGGCGCTATATCGCACGGCTAAGACCGCTACTGGGGTCGGTAACAGGCATACTTGTTGCCCAGGAGTTCAAGCCGCAGGCGAAGGTGTTCGCCGCGGAGCGAGGTATCGACTGTGTTCGGGTGGACTACGATGCGCTCAAAGGCGTGCAGTCCAATGCGCTCACCCTGTTCTGAGCATCGCTCACCCTGTTCTGAGCATGAGGTACACCCAGGACGACAGAGACCGGTCAGGGACGCGGTCCGCGTTGCTCGGCGTTGGGTTCGAGGCTGGCCAGATAGGTGCGGACAGCTAGCTCGATGCGGTCAAGCGAATCGGTGTAGGCGGGATCTTCGTCAACCAGCCAGGGGTCCGGAATGCTGCGGGAGTCCAGCAGCCGAACGCGCTGCGCAAGGTCCGGATGTCTTGCGACAAGCTGCTGACGGTTCTCGTCATCCATCACGAGAACATCATCCGCCCATGCCAGGTCGTCGGTGGTGACTTGAGCAGCGACATGCCTGGAGAGATCGTAGCCGCGCTCCGCGGCAATGCGGGTCATGGCGGGGTGAGCATGCTTGCCGACGTTCCAGTTCTGCGTGCCGCGCGAGCGCACCTCGAAGTCCACCACAGGGTGGCTGGCTCCAAGGCGGCGAATCACGGCTTCTGCGGTCGGCGACCGGCAGATGTTCCCCGCACACACGACAAGAACGCGCCGAGTCGGACGGGAACTCGCGGCTGGATCGTGGGTCATCTGCACATCGTAGGCGTGGATGCCGGAGGCATCCAAGGCCCTTGATGGCAGCGACCGGTGCTCGGACCGCATATCAGAGCGCGACGCGCCGCTGCGCCAGCCTGGTGGAGGTTGAAGGCTTGCGGGACCATGCGGACGCACGCAAGGCGCCTACTACGGCGTCGCCACGTGCGGCTAAGGAGCCTCACCGGTCCAGGGCGGGCGGAAATGAGGAGCCCGCGTGGCCGCCGATACCCCGTCCTGCCCATGTGGGGTCTGGCCCCTTAGCTCCATGCTTGTCCCACGGAGCAAGAGCCGGGGCTCCACGGGCCCCGGACCATGGTCACCCGGCAGGAGGACGACATGCAGGCCACGTTCAGCCGAGAACTCGCCGACCAGCGCATCGCCGAGTTCCACCGCCAGGCGGCCGGGGACCGGCTGGCCAGGGAGGTCATGCGGGCCAGGCGGGCGGCCGCCCGCCAGGCCCTGCGGGCGCTGCTCCGCCGCGCCGAGGTGCCCGCCAGGGGTGCGGCGGGTGCCAACCCGGCGGGGCTCGCCGAGCTTCGCGGGCGCCCTGGCACGCGGCCCACTCATCCCAGGTCGGGCGAGGGGGCGTAGCGCCGCGGGTCGAGCAGGTTCACCCGGGAGGCCATGAAGGTGTCGGTGTCGTCGACCCGGAACCCGGCCGCCAGCAGCGGGGCGAGCGCGGGGTGGGGGCCGAGCAGCGGCACGTGCACGGTCTGGGCGCGGGCGGCCGCGTACCGGACGGCGGCGATCGCCACCCGCCGCGCGTCGTCCTCGGTGCTGGCGCCGAGCGGGCCGAGGAACGCCTCCAGGCCCGGGCCAGCCCCGGCCGGCACGCGCACCCAGGCATAGCCGAGGGTGCGGTCGCCGTCGCCGACCAGCAGCCCCGAGGCCCCCGCCGCGGCGAGGAAGGCGTGGTCGGCCCCGCGGTGCCGTCCGGCCGCGTGCCGGTCGAGGTCGGCGACCGCGGCCGGCCCGGCGCTCGCGGTCGCGGTGCCGGGATTGGGCAGCCGCGCGGCCGACGCCCGGTCGCCGCGGAGGTACAGCAGGGGGGTGACCGGGCGCATGCCGGCCCGCGCGTAGAGCGGCAGCGCCCGCGGGTCGGCGGACGCGAACGTCATCCGCTCGCCTCGGGCGGGCAGGATGGCGGTCAGGAGCGCCCGGCCCACGCCCTGGCCGAGCCGGTCCTGGCGGACGAAGAGGTCGGCGAGGTGGGTGACCCCGTCTCGTTCGAGTGCCGACGCGAAGCCGGCCAGCCCGGCCCCGTCCTCGGCCAGGAGCATCCGTCCGGCAGCGAGCTCGTGGTCGAGGTAGTCCGGGCGGTCGGGCCAGTCCCGCAGGTTGCCGTAGGCGCTGGCGAGCGCCCGCACCGGGTCGAGGTCGGCCGGGGTCGCCGGCCGGATCGAGGGTTCGCCGGCCACCGGCCCTCCCGCTGGTCGATCCTGCGACGCCCACAGCGTAGGCCCGCCGGCGCTGCCTGTCAGGTGGAATCCATGGCGTCCCGGCCGGGCCCGTGGCGGTGGGGGAGTCCGACCGCGAGCGTCGACACCGCCTGGCCCGGCCCGATCAGAGGTCCTGCGGCGGGTGGGCATCAGCGCATGCCGAACCCCGCCCGGACCCGCGGCTGGATGAGCACGAGCGCGAGCCCGAGGTCGATCAGCCAGCGCAGGACGCTCTCCACCAGCATGGCGTCGAAGAGCAGCACGGCCAGGGCGAGCGGCCACGCCCAGCGCTTCCGGTTCAGCAGGCCGACCGCCGTGCCGGCCAGCGCGGCGGCCAGGACCAGCGCGACCACCAGGCTGCGGGTCGGGACCGGGCGGACGGGCGCGGCCAGGAACAGCAGCACGAAGCCCGCCGCCTTGAGGAAGAAGACGACCACCACGATCTTGACCAGCCGGTCGGTCATCTGGTCGTCCGCGGTCATCGCCACTCCGGTTCCTCGAGGCTCCGGCCCGCCTGGCCCGCATCCTGGGAGCTTGGCGCTCCCGGCGGCGAGCTGCTGGCCCGCTTCCTGGGAGCTTGGCACTCCCGGGGCGAGCTGCTGGCCCGCTCTTGCTACGCGCTTCCGGCCGGGCTGCCCGGGCTCTGCTGGCTGGACTCCTGCGCGCCCAGGGCGGAGGCGACGGTCACCGCCGCCAGCTCCCCGGACGCCGCGGCGGCCAGCTCCCGGACCACCCGGACCAGGTTCTTCTGCTCGGCCTCGAACCGTCGAGCGGGCACCGAGATGCCCAAGGTCGCCACCAGCCCGTTCCTGCCGTCACGGACCGGCGCCGCAACGCAGCAGGCGCCGGTCGAGAACTCCTGGAGATCGAACGCGAGGTCGTTGTCCCGCACCGAGAGCAGGTGGCGCCGCAGCGCGGCCGGGCTGGTGATCGTGGCCGGGGTGTAGCGCTTGTAGCTCGACCCGCTCAGGCTCGCCGGCCACGCGTCCTCGTGCAGGTGGGCGAGGTAGATCTTGCCGAGCGCGAGGCCGTGGGCGGCACCCCGGAAGCCCTTGGTGACGTCCTGCAGCTCCCGCGCGCCGCGCCGGCCCCGGATCTCCACCACCTCGAGGTCCCCGTTGCTCCACATCGCCGAGTAGGCGCGGGCCGACGCCTTGTCGCGCAGCTCCTCGAGGACCGGGGTCAGTCGCTCGGGCTGGAGGCTGGCCGCGACGTAGCCCTCGTACAGCTCGGCGAACTTCGGTCCGAGGGTGTAGAGGCCCGGCCCGGCCGGCGAGACCTCGGCGAAGCCCTGCTCCCGCATGGAGCTGATGAGGTAGTACCCCGACGAGAGGCTGATGTTCAGGCGGCGGGCCAGGGCCTTGATCGGGATGCCCTTGGGGTGCTGGGCGATGATCTCGAGGGCTTGGAGGGCGTGCTGGGCCGTGCTCAGTACCCGCCCGGAGGCGGCTGCGCTCGTTGAGGGATTCTTCCCTTCCGGCACCATCGGCCCCCTTCTTCGGG
The DNA here is from genome assembly GCA_036000965.1 of Actinomycetes bacterium. Taxonomy (NCBI): domain Bacteria; kingdom Bacillati; phylum Actinomycetota; class Actinomycetes; species Actinomycetes bacterium. The sequence goes on along the minus strand of DASYUT010000253.1, from coordinate 39,749 downwards.
ATCCGTGCCCGAAGTCTACCCGGCACGGCTCCGGCTGCCTAGGCATTGCAGAAGGCGCCGCCACCGTCACGACGGCCACGGCCGTGCCACCGTCCACGCCCCGAGGGTGAGCCCGTAGAGCCCGTGCCCGACGGTGAACGTGGGCCAGCCCACGATGCTGGCGGCGTCGGCCACGGGCTGGCCACCCCCGAGCAGGTCGGCGACCAGGGGGAGCACCAGGAGGCCCATGAGCGCCATCACCGCCAGGCCGTAGAGGAGCCCGACCGGGATCGCGACCGGGCCCCGTACCCCGAGGCTCCGTGCGAGCAGGGCGAAGACCACGCCGAAGAACCCGCCGATCGTCAGATGCATGGCGCTGCCGGCGACCAGCGGCTGCAAATCGAAATAGAACGGCGAGCCCGTTTCGGCCTCCTGCACCGAAACCAGCATGGAGGTGGGGTCCAGGACGGCCGCGATGCGGTACACGGGCGTGAAGAAGCCCATGTGCTGGTAGGTCGCGGCGGCGATCGCCGCGAAAAGCCCTATCGGCACTGCCGCCACCATTCCGGCCAGGATGCCGGCCTCGACCGTCCGCTCCAGGCTGGAGACTCCCTCGACCCTTCGGTCTTCTGCCATCCGCCCTCCATGAGCACGTGACCACGGTCCTGGCCAGGTGATATTATCGCCTCGTCGGAAAGCCGGGCTGGCGACAGGAGCGAGGACGATGGCCGGAGTCATCTTTGCGATCGTGATTGCGCTGGCGACGATTGCCTGCGTCGGCATCGTCATGCGGGCTTCCGAGCCCTAGACGTTCGCCCGTTCCGGACCCTCGGACCACGCTCCGGAAAACGCGAAAGGAATTCTGCGCAGCATCGTTCACCCGCACCCAGGAGGGCGCGGGTGAACGATGCCCGGGCGGGCGCGCCGCCGTCCAGACCCTGAGCAGGCCCGGGACCGGGTCGCGGTACACCGCAGCCAAGTGTGGGGCCGCCTGCGCCCCCACCAGGCGGAGCAGCCCCCACCCAGGCGGAGCAGCTACCGTCGGCGTGGCAGGTTCACGACGGCGGGCCCCGACTCGCGCGCGGGGTCTTCGTCCTTGCCCCCCGCCCTGATCTGCATGTGAAGGTGATACAGCGGCCGCTCCTTCGAGGTCGGCAGGCGCACCGACCCGTCGTCTGGCCGAGCGTCGACCTTGTCGTTGACCGCCATGACGATGAACCCCAGGCCGGCCCCGGCCAGGATGAAGGGGAGGAACACGAGCAGGGTGTGGCTGCCCGCCATCACCCCGCTGTGCGCGAGGATGCCGCTCATGACTGCTCCACGCCCTCGGCGTCCGCGCCCTCGGCGTCCGCGTCGTCGTCGTTCTCCGTGCTCGTGTTGGTGGCCGCCTTGAGGACCAGGGCCATGCCGATGCCCAGCGCGAGGAACAGGAAGAGGATGACGGCCTCGTCAAAGGCCGCCAGTCCTCCTCCGTGCGCAAGCATCGACCCGCTCATGCGTCCCTGTGTTCCCCAGGTTTCCCGTGTTATGCGAACCTTGGCTGCAGGTTTGCCTCCACCTCCGTGAGGTTCCGCTTGCCCTCGGTGTTCTCGAACACCATGATGCCGGTGACCAGGAGCTGCGACTCGCCGATGGGCACCAGGAGCTCGTTCTCCCAGGCCGGGTCCTTCATGGTCAACGTCAGCCTCGTGGTCGCCCCCGGCTCGACGGTGGCCCCGGGCGTCACGGTCACGACGCCCGGCCCGGGCGTCGTGCCGGCCTTGAACCCCAGGTACGCCGCGTTGAACTGCTTCAGCTCCATGGGCGCGGTGCCGGTATTGGTGACGTTCACGTCCATGGTCATCGTCTTGGTGGCCGGGTCGTACCGTGCCCCGGCGTCGGCCCCCTCCGCCTTGGCGAACACGGGCTCCTCGGCGATGGCGGGCTGCGGCGGCGCGAACTGGATCACCTGCAGCGGCATCTTCGTCGGGAACGCGTTCGCCTGGTACAGCCACCCGGCCAGGAGCAGCAGCGCGGTGCCGATGGCGAACCAGTTCATGTTGCGGTGGTCCTTCTTGGTGATGAGCCCGTACGCCATCCCGTCGGTGTTGAGGGGGATCTGGCTGGTGACGGCCAGGTTGGTGACCGTCCGCTTCGGCACCGTCCAGTAGATCATCCAGGCCAGGCCGATCAGGAAGGTGAGGATCAGCCAGATCCACGTGAACCCTAGCTGGTAGTTCTCGAGGTTGACGGTGCCGCCCGTCACGAGCTTCACGTCGTTGGTGAAGCCGTCGGGGTTCTCCTTGACGGTGATCCAGTGGCCCGGCCCGAGCAGGGTCCCGGCGCCCTTGACCGAGAAGGACGGGTGCACGTGCCAGCGGCCGGGCCGCCGCCCGGCGATGGTCATGCTGAACTCGTAGATCCTGCCCTTCTGGATGTCGATCCGGCTGGGCGCGGACTCGCCGTTGATGGTCCGCTCCTTGAGCATCACCACCGGTCCCGGCGCGATCACTGCCATGTAGCCGGTGTTGGGGTTGCCCTTGGCCAGGTTGGTCGGCCACGCGTCAAGGATCTTGGCCGTGCCGGTGACGGTGAGCGTCTCGCCCTGCCTGACGGTGTCCTTGGAGAACGTGACGTCTACCCACCCGACGGTGCGCATCCGGAGGAACGCCTCCTGGGCGCGCTCGCCGTGGGCGTTCGCGGCCGGCGCGGACGACACCACGAGCGCGCCCGCGACGAGGACGGCCCAAAGGTAGCGGCGGTATCGGCGAAGCATCGTACGACCTCCTTCCTCTACCGTCGGGTCACCACTTCTTCATGAAGCGGCCGATTGGCCAGATGGCCAACCCTCTGCCGATGAACTGCCCGACCCAGTAGCCGCCGACCGCGACGGTCGCCCCGAACACCAGCGAGACGTACTGGGTCTCTCCCAGGAAGGTGCGCAGGGAGCCGTGCTCGATGATCCGCAGGTACTCGGGCGTCTGGCTCCTGACGTACTCGATCCCCTGGATGTCGGCGACCGTCACCACCCGGTCCATCCATTGCGCCGGTTGCAGGAAGGGCGCGAGTGGGACGTAGTTCGATATCCACCAGGTCAGCGCGAACAACATCGAGCCGACTATCGACGTCAGGACGAAGCTCTTTGTCTTCAACAAGACCCAGTCGGCGAAGATCGCCGCCGCCACCATCGTCGCCGGCCAGACGAAGTTCATCGGGTAGTAGACGAACGCGCCCCACTGGACCCATCTACCCACCAGCGTGGCGACGAACAGGCAGACCGCCGTGTAGGTCATCCCGGTCGGGAAGCGCCACGCCAGCCACTGGATGTACTGCAGGGCCGACCCGATGATGATGATCGCGAACGGCGTTATGATCGGCCACCACTGCCGGTCCTTCCAGTCGGTCCAGAAGTCCCAGTCGCCGGCGAACAGCTGCTTGGTGATGTCTGCGGCCGCCCCCACCACGAACGCGGCGGTGATCCAGAAGACCGCATCCCATTTCCGGTCGATGTACTTGTACTTCTTGTTCACGAGCTCACGGAGCTCGAGCGTCTTCGCGTCCGTCGCCACCTGTTGTGCCTCCCACTCTCGAACCCGACCTCGAAGCGGCGCTCGGCCGAGGCAGACCGTGAACCGCGTCACGGTCGCCGTCGCAGCTTCGGTTCCCGCGGCGGGACGTGGTGCTCCCGGGTGGTCCCCCGAGGGGAGGGCTCCGGCCCTCCCCTCAGCGGGTCATGCGACCTCCTCTTCCCTTTCCGTCGCCTGCTGCTCGATCTCGCCCTCGATCTGGAGCAGGCGCACGAGCGTCTCGGCCCAGAGGGCGAAGATGCCGGCCGCCAGCCAGCCGTAGAAGACGAACGGCCAGTGGAACGGCACCGCGAAGATCTCCTCGGTGATCCACAGGCTGTGGCCCCACTCGTTCATGGCGACCTGCATCATCTCGGTGACCGACGCGGCGATCAGCAGGAAGAACGACCAGGGGAAGCCCTTCTCGGCCCCGTAGACCTTCGGCAGCCAGTACCGCCCGTACAGGTAGGTCCCCACCGTGAAGGTGATCCCGAGCGGGAAGAACAGGAAGAACATCGGGATGTGGGCGGGCGTCAGGGCGGTGTCCCGGACGGCCGTCTGGTGCCAGGCGCCGTCCTGGTTTGGCCAGAAGCTGGCCATGATGTACAGGATCACGCAGGTGGTGCCGACCAGGCCCCAGAAGACCGCGATCCGGCGGACTTCCTCGCTGTGGGTGATCTTCTTGTTGACCGCCGTGCGGCCCCGCCTGACCAGGCCGCCCCACCACCACAGCGTGGCGACCGTGACCCCCACCACCTCGGCCACGAACAGGCTGCGGTAGTACAGGCCGAAGTCGCGGCTGGCCGAGTCGATCCCGATCGTCCAGGCGGTGAACTGCTGGAAGATGCGGATCGCGATGGCCAGCAGCAAGAAGACGACGCAGCCCACGATGCAGGTGCGCCAGCCTCCGAGCCAGTCGATCGGCCCCCTGCCGGGACGCTCGCTCGAGACCCGCTCGTCGGCCGTGGGCGTTAGTACTTGCGCCATGCCTGTTCCTTTCTCCGCCTCGGTCGCTGCGCTGCGTGCTGCGAGACAGGCGGGGGGCGGGCGGCCTGCGGCGCGGCAGGCAGCCGGTCCTGTGCCCGGGTGGAGGCGGGTGCCCAGCGGGCGCCGCCGTCACCGGGGCCGGACAGCAGGGAGTCGGAGGGCTCGGGCTGGGGGAGGCTGCCACGCGGCTCGACCGGCCCGTGGACCCGGGCCAGAACGACCACGCTGCGCCTTCCTCGCCCCGCCGTCATCAGGTGACCTCCCGAATTCGGTCCGGCGACCATCGAGGCGCACCCGTCCGACTACGGAGGGTGAGCTGCAACGGCACCTGTTCGGGGGTGGCTCCTCGAACTCCCGTGACCTTAAGGTAGGAAGCTGGGAACACTGCCACAAGCCACCAGCCGGCATAAGGGGCCTCCGTTGCAAGCATGTCGGAATTGCAGCCCGATTAGCCATGTCCGGCTGGGTCCCCACTGCTCGGTGCCTCATGTTCCCGTCATGGCTGGTGGGTGCCTGCGATGGCCAGTTCGTTGGCCATGGCCGCCACCGCGAGACGGGTCGTGCGGTCGGCCGGCGCGTCCTGTCCCGGGATGATGACCAGCGACCCCACCGGCCGCCGGCCGGCAACAAGGTCGAGCACGACGCCCTGGTTGGGCAGCACCATCGTGCCGCCGACCACACGGCGGCGCCCAGGCGGGATGCGGCCGTCCCGGTCCAGGTGGGGCAGTTCGTCCAGCTCGATCGGCGTACCGGTGGCGCCGACGTCGGCCGTCACCACGAGGCCGCCCGAGCTGCGGCGAAGGACGCTGACGCGGCGGGCGCCGAGCAGCTGGTGGAGGCCCTCGGCGGTCACCCGGTCAACGGCAGCCCCGGTGGCAGCCATCTCGGTGACCTGGTGCAGCAGCCGGATCGCATTGACGTGATCGTTGGCCCGCACGGCCGACTGGCGTCGCACCCGGCCGCCGATGCTGACCACGATGCCAGTGGCAACCAGCAACACCACCGTGATGACCTGCGCGCGCGAGTCGATCCGAAGCGAGTGATACGGGCGGGTCAGGAAGAAGTCGTAGGACAGCGCGGCCGACAGCGCCGCCACCATCCCGGCTGCCCGTCCGCCGATCGCGGCCGCGGCCACGACCACGAGCAGGTAGATGATCACGACGTTCTCGAGCCCGATGGTGTCTCGGAACGGCTCGACAACGACCCCGACGAGCAGGCTGGCGACCAACGCGCCAAGCGCCCACGCCACACCTTCTCCATCAATGTCGCTTCTCCGCATCTTGTCACCTCGGTCATGCGGGCCCATGCGATCGCCGGCGGCCCGGCCGTCGGTGCGGTGGCGGCCCGGCGCCCGAGCCAGCCCACCCCATTGTGGCCTTGGCCATGTCGAGCTGGCTGGTCTTTGCAAAGCCTTGACGCCGCCATCGGCATGCTCGATGTCCGACTTGAGGCGGCTCGAGTCGGTGTGGGCGTCTGCCGGCTACCGCCATCCCTGCCGCCTTGCCCACCGCAGCAGCACCGCTGCGTGGTGTGGTTCCCGGCCGACCCGGATTCGGGGTATATCACCGGGGGGATGTAAAGCATCGGGGAAAGCATCGGGGAGAGGTGCGGCACCGGGGAGATGTACGGCATCGACGGCGGCCTGTACACCTGTACATGTGACGAGGCGGCCAGCACCGGTGGCACACGAGCAGAGGGGTCGGCATGGCCAGGGAGGGACAGGTCGTGGCCAGGGAGGGAGAGGTCGTGGTGGTCTTCGAGCGGCTGTAGGCATGTACGCTTCAGGGCCGCAACGGCACGGGAGGTGATGACGGATGGCCGAGCAGGCAGAGCAGCAGGCGTTCGACCTGCTGGTCGTTGGCGGTGGCCCGGGCGGGTACCCGGCCGCGATCCGCGCGGCCCAGCTGGGCTTGAGGACCGCGCTGGTCGAGAAGGAGCGTCCGGGCGGGGTGTGCCTGAACTGGGGGTGCATCCCGACCAAGGCGATGCTGCGCTCGGCCGAGGTGCTGGAGACCATGCAGCACAGCGCCGAGTTCGGCGTGCTGGCCGACAACGTGCGGCTGGACTACTCGGCGGTGCTCAAGCGCAAGGAGAAGATCGTCAAGGGGCTCACCGACGGCGTGGCGGGGCTGCTGAAGGCCAACGGGGTCACGGTGGTGAGCGGGCACGCGCGCTTCGTCGGGCCGACCACGGTGGAGGTCGTCGGCGTCGGCCCCTCCACGCTCGGTGCGGGCGGGCCGCTGTACAACGCGCCGCCCGCGCCCGACGGCCAGCCGCAGGCCAGGCTCGAGGGGCGCAACGTGATCGTCGCCACCGGCTCGACGCCGGTGCTGCTGCCGATCCCCGGGATCGACCTGCCCGGGGTGGTCACCTCCGACGGCGCGTTCCTGCTCGGCGAGGTGCCGCGGCGCATCGTGATCATCGGCGCCAGCGCGGTGGGTGCCGAGTGGGCGACGATGTTCCACGCCTTCGGTGCCCAGGTGACCCTGGTCGAGCTGCTGCCGACGCTGCTCCCGGCCGAGGACGCCGACATGGGCAAGACCCTCGAGCGCTCGTTCGCCAAGCGGGGCATCAGGGTCCAGACGGGCAGGACGGTCGCCGAGATCGCCCATGCGGGCAGAGGGAAGCGGAGCGGGCCGTTGCGGGTCACCATCGCCGACCCGGACGGGGGCAACCCCGAGCAGGCCCAGGCGGACGTGGTGCTGGTCGGGGTCGGCCGCCGGCCCAACACCGAAGGGCTCGACCTCGAGCGCACCGGGGTGACGACCGACCCCAAGGGCTGGGTCCAGGTCGACGAGCAGCTGCGGACCAGCGTGCCGGGGGTGCACGCGATCGGGGACGTGACCGGGAGGGTGCTGCTGGCCCACGTGGCCAGCCACCAGGGGCTGGTTGCCGCTGGCGTGATCGCCGGCCGCCACGAGCGCATGGACTACAAGGCCATCCCGGCCGCGACCTTCACCCACCCGGAGGTCGCCAGCGTGGGGCTCACCGAGGCCAAGGCCACCCAGGCTGGCCACGACGTGGTCGTCGGCCGGTTCCCGTTCTCCGCGCTGGGCCGCGCCCAGACCTACGGGTCGACCGAGGGGCTGGTCAAGGTCGTGGCGGAGCGGAAGTATGGCGAGGTGCTGGGCGTGCACATCATCGGGCCCAGCGCCAGCGACCTGATTCCCGAAGGGGTGCTGGCCATGCACCTGGAGGCCACGCTTGCCGACATCGCCGACACCGTCCATGCCCACCCCACCCTGGGGGAGGGGTCGATGGAGGCGGCCATGGTCGCGCTCGGCCTGCCGGTGCACACCGCCCCACCCCGCCGCCGCTAGCCCTTGTCACGGCTTGGTCGCTCCCACGATGGTCACGGCCTGGTCGATCTCACGGAGGTGTGAAGCGTGAAGGTCAAGGAGATCATGACGACGCCGGTCGTCGCCGCCGGGCCCGACACCCCGACCGCGGACGTGGCCGAGCTGCTCACCAGGCACAAGATCAGCGGCGTCCCGGTCACTGACGAAGCCGGCGCGGTGGTGGGGCTGGTCAGCGAGTACGACCTGCTGGTCAAGCAGGGCGCGACCGCGCGCGAGCTCATGTCGCCGACGGTCATCAGCGTCACCGAGGACACCGACGTCGAGCACGTCCGCGCCCTGCTGGTCGACATGCGGATCCGGCGGGTGCCGGTCCTGGCCGGGCAGCAGCTGGTCGGGATCGTCAGCCGCTCCGACCTGGTCGAGCTGCTGGCGCTGGAGTGGACCTGTGAGGTCTGCGGCGAGCCGGTCCGCGGCCAGCAGCCGCCCGACCAGTGCCCACGGTGCGGCCAGCCCACCGAGCGCTTCACCCGGCAGGAGCAGCCGCCGGGGGAGTAGCGCCGGGGGCGGCCGGTGACAAGGAGGAGGACCGCGATGGCGACTGACGAGAAAGCCCCACCACGCAGGCGCAGCCGGAAGCCACAGCGTGCGGCGGACGCGCTTGCCGACGAGAAGCCGGACGTCCTGGTCGACTACTACCGGATGATGTGGCTGATGCGCCGGTTCGAGGAGCGCACCGGCGAGATGTACCAGCGGGCCAAGATCGGCGGCTACTGCCACCTCAACCTCGGTGAAGAGGCCACCGTCGTCGGCTTGCTGGCCGCCTTGGAGCCGCGTGACTACCTGTTCACCAACTACCGGGAGCACGGCTACGCGCTCGCCAAGGGGATCGAGCCCGGGCGGGTGATGGCGGAGCTGTTCGGCAGGCAGACCGGCGTGTCGCACGGTCGCGGCGGCTCGATGCACCTGTTCGACGCCAGTGCGCGCCTGCTCGGCGGGTACGCGATCGTCGGTGGGCAGATCCCGCTGGCGACCGGCGCCGCCCAGGCGATCGCCTACCGGGGCTCGGACGAGGTGGTCATGTGCCAGATGGGTGACGGCACGACCAACACCGGGGCCTTCCACGAGTGCCTGAACCTGGCCCAGCTGTGGAAGCTCCCGATCGTGTACGTGATCGTCAACAACCTGTTGGGCATGGGGACCACGGTGGAGGCGGCCTCGGCCGAGCCGGAGCTGTACCAGCGGGCCTGCGCGTACCGCATGGCCAGCGAGCGCGTGGACGGCAACGACCTGCTCGCGGTGCGCGACGCCGCCCGGCGGGCGGTGGACCGGGCCCGCACCGAGTCGCTCCCCACGCTGCTGGAGGCCACCAGCTTCCGGATGCGCGGCCACTCGGTGGTCGACCCGGCCCGCTACCGCGCCAATGAGGAGGTCGAGCGCGGCCGGGCCCGCGACCCGGTGCCAGCGTTTCGCGCCCGGCTCGTCGCCGCCGGGGTGCTGGACGAGACCGGCGCGGCCGAGCTCGAGGCCGAGGTGGAGCGCGAGGTGGCCCAGGCCATCGACTTCGCCGACCAAAGCCCCGACCCGAGCGTCGAGGACCTGTTCGCCGACGCCTACGCCACCCCGGTCGCCAACGAGCCGCGCGGCCTGCCCGGCGACCCAGTGGTGGCCTCGGCCCCGCACAGCGTGGAGGTGATGTGATCCCGTGGCCGTGATGACCTACCGCCAGGCGCTGCACGACACGCTGCGCGAGGAGCTGCTCCGCGACCCCGACGTCTTCCTGATGGGTGAGGAGATCGGGGTCTTCGAGGGCTCCTACAAGATCACCGCGGGGCTGCTGGCCGAGTTCGGCCCCAAACGGGTGGTCGACACCCCGATCAGCGAGGAAGGGTTCGTCGGCGCCGCGATCGGCGCGGCCATGCTCGGGCTGCGGCCGATCGTGGAGATCATGACGATCAACTTCTCGATCCTGGCCCTGGACCAGCTGGTCAACCACGGGGCCAAGATCCACGGCATGTTCGGCGGGCAGACCCCGGTGCCAATGGTGCTGCGCACCCCGGGCGGCGGCGGCCAGCAGCTGGCGGCCACCCACTCCCAGAACCTCGAGGTCTGGTACGCGCACGTCCCCGGGTTCAAGGTCGTCACCCCGGCCACCCCGGCCGACGTCCGCGGCATGCTGCGCACCGCCGTACGCGACAACGACCCGGTGATCTTCATCGAGAACCTCGCCCTGTACAACACCAAGGGCGAGGTCCCCGACGGTGACTACACCGTCGAGTTCGGCCGCGCCCAGGTCGTCAAGCAGGGCAGCGACCTGACGATCGTGGCCTACTCCCGCATGGCCAAGGTCGCTCTCGACGTCGCCCGCCGCCTGGAGGACGAGGAGGGCATCAGCGCCGAGGTGGTGGACCTGCGCAGCCTGCGGCCGCTGGACCGCGACACGGTCGTGGCCTCGGTCCGCAAGACCAACCGCGCCGTGATCATGGAGGAGGACTGGCTGTCCTACGGGGTCGGCGCCGAGATCGCCGCCACCATCGCCGAGGGCGCCTTCGACTACCTCGACGCCCCGGTGCGCCGGGTGGCCGCGGCCGAGGTCCCGCTGCCGTATGCCAAGCCGCTGGAGCTGGCCGCCCTGCCCAACGCCGATCATCTGGTCAAGGTCATCCACGAGACGCTCGACGCGTCCGGTGCCCGCTAGGGAGGTGCGCGACCATGCCCGAGATCATCATGCCGCGCCTGTCCGACACCATGGAGGAGGGCACGCTGTCCGCCTGGCTGAAGCAGCCTGGCGAGCAGGTGCAACGGGGCGACATCCTGGCCGAGATCGAGACCGACAAGGCCGTGATGGAGCTCGAGGCCTTCGAGGAGGGGGTGCTGCAGCAGATCCTGGTCCAGGAGGGGGAGACTGTCCCGATCGGCCAGCCGATCGCGCTCATCGGCACCGGCGACGGCGGCGCGGCCGCCTCCCCTGCGGCCCCCGCCGAGGCAGCGCCGGCATCGCCAGCCGAGACGGCCGCGGCGATCGAGACCGCCCCGGAGGTGGAGACCACCGTCGCGGCCACCGCCCAGCCGGTCCCGCCGGCGACGGGCGAGGCCCCCGCCCCTGCCAGCGAGCAGCAGGTCAAGGCCTCGCCGATGGCCCGCGCCATCGCCCGCGAGCACGGCATCGACCTGTCCACCGTCACCGGCAGCGGCCCCGGTGGCCGGGTGGTGAAGGCCGACGTCGAGGCCCTGGCGGCCAGCGACGGCGGCCGGGCCACCCCCGCCCCGCCCCCCCCGGCCGCGGCCGCGCCGCCTCCTGCCGCCGCCGCCGCTCCTGCCGCGCCCGCTGCCGCCGCGCCTGCCGCGCCCGCGCCCGCTGCCGCTCCTGCCGCGGCCGCGGCGGACGTGGAGGAGATCCCGCTCACCAGCATGCGCAAGACGGTCGCCCGCCGGCTGGTCGAGAGCATGCAGTCAGCACCCCACTTCTACCTGACCATCCAGGTCGACGCCGACGCGCTGCTCGGCTTGCGCGCCGAGCTCAACCAGCGGCTGGCCGACCAGGGGACCAAGCTGTCAGTGAACGACCTGCTGGTCAGGGCATGCGCGGTCACGCTGCGCACCCACCCGGACATCAACGTCTCCTGGGCCGGCGACAAGATCCTGCGCCACCGACGCATCCACGTCGGCATCGCCGTCGCCGTGGGTGGCGGCCTGATCGTGCCCGTGGTCCGCGACGCCGACCAGAAGAGCGTCAGCCAGATCTCCCGGGACGCCAAGGCGCTGATCGACAAGGCCCGCGCCGGCAAGCTCCGCCCCGACGAGTTCACCGGCGGCACCTTCACGATCTCCAACCTGGGGATGTTCGGCATCGACCAGTTCACCGCCGTGATCAACCCGCCTGAGGCCGCCATCCTGGCCGTGGGTGCGACCACCTCCGAGCCGGTCCTCCGCGACGGGCAGCTCGCCACCCGCCAGCGGATGAAGCTCACCCTGTCCATCGACCACCGCGCCCTGGACGGCGCCACCGGCGCGCAGTTCCTCGCCGATCTCAAGGCCATCCTCGAAGAGCCCCTGCGCATCCTGGCCTAGTGACGACCCCGCCGCCGACGGGTTGACACCTGCAGCACCAGCGTGCAGGGTCAGGGACATGCCCGCGAAACCCCTAGCCCGCGGTCCACGACAGCCGTCAGCCGCAGACTGCGCGGGCTCGGCCAGCCTGCGCGTGTGCGAGCACAAGACCTGGCCGCGTCTCTTTGACTGGGGTCGCGGCATCTTCACCGGGGCGCCACCGCCGTGTCACTCCCGCGCGCCGTGACCGCCGTAGGATTCGGATCCGGTCTCGAAGGAGGGGAGGAACCCTTGCAGGAACGCAGCCGCAGGGCAAGTCGATTCCCGATTCGCGCCGCCTTCGCCGCGGCGCTCGCCGTGACGGTGGCGGTGGCAGGCTCCGCGCTCGCCGCCACGTCGGTGAAGCCGTACGTCGAGCCGGTCGGCGGCGCGTACGAGATCAAGGCGCTCTTCAGCGTCGATGACAAGGTGCCGCTGCTCGGTGGCGCCGCCGGACAGCAGTACCGCATGGTCGGGATCCCCGACGGGCTCGGCGCCCACCCGAACGGCGACGGCACGAGCACGCTGTTCATGAATCACGAGCTGGGCTTCACGACGCAGTCCGAGCCCGTCGTCGGCGGGCCGAAGAACCGCGGCGCGATCGTGTCGCAGTGGATCCTCGACCAGAACGGGGACCCGGTCGCGGGCAAGCGGGCCTACGACTCGGTCTACGCAGAGAACACGCTGCTCGGGCCGGCGCCGGTCGTCGGCAACGAGGCGCAGATGCCCCGCCAGCTCGCGCGGTTCTGCTCCGGCTTCCTCGCCGGCCCCGACAACGGCTTCGACCGCCCGATCTACCTGACCAACGAGGAGGAGAACAGCCCCAACACCTTCGACGGCAAGGGCGGCCTCTCCGTCGCGGTCTTCGACAACGAGCTCCACACACTGCCGAAGCTCGGCCGCTACTCCAAGGAGAACACCAACGTCCAGCCCGGGCAGGGCACCCAGACGGTGGTCTTCGCGACCGAGGACGGGCCGGCCACGCTCGACAACCAGCTCTACATGTACGTCGGCAAGCAGGACCGGTCGGCGAACGCCACCGTCCTGGCGCGGAACGGGCTCGACAACGGCACGCTCTACGTCTTCCGTTCGCTCGATCCCGCGCGGAACAGCGAGCGGACGTTCACGAGCGGCTCGGTGACCGGCGAGTGGGTCGAGATCCCGCACGCGGAGGACCTCACCGACGTGCAGCTCGAGGCGGCGAGCGACGCCGCCGGCGCGATGACGTTCGTGCGCCCGGAGGACGGCGCCTTCAACCCGAACAACCCGAACGAGTTCTTCTTCGACACCACCGGCTCGTCGAGCGGCGCCGACAACGGCGTCAACGAGCTCGGACGGCTGTACTCCCTGCGGCTGCACCCTGGCAACCCGCTCAAGCCGGCAACCCTCACGACCGTCTACAACGCCGACACGGTCGTCGCTGCGGGCGGCGACATCGCGATCAGCCCCGACAACATCGGCGTGAGCGGCCAGTACCTCATGATCAACGAGGACGGCACGACAGAGAGCCGGGTCGTCATGGCCGCGAAGGGCCGCGACGGCTCGATCTGGCGGTTCCCCCTCGTCAAGGGCCCGGTGGGTGCGGTCGGCGTCGACGCCTCGACGGCGACGCGCGTCGCCCAGCTCGACCCGCCCGGCCGCGACGGCGTCCCGGTCGGCCCGGGGATCTGGGAGACGAGCGGCATCATCGACGCCTCCGCCCTGTTCGGCGCCGACACCTGGCTCTCCGACGCCCAGGCACACCCGCCCACGACCGCGCCCGGCGGTGCGCCGGTGACAGTGGAGGACGGCCAGCTCTTCCTGCTGCGTCCCTCAGGCTGAGGCGTGTCTGCTGGCTGTTGCCGGCCACTGGTCTACCGGCGCTCCTGTTGGCCGTGGGGGGAGCGAGCTCCCCCCACGGCCCCTGCCGTCCCCGGTGTCCGGACCGCGCCGTCGGGTGCTGCTGGCGGCCTTCCCGGCGGGTGCTGGCGGGCCCGTGCCAGGGTGGCGTGGGCGACCACGAGCACGGCGAGCCACAGGCCGCCGAGCGCCCAGCCGCCGAGCACGTCGGTCGGCCAGTGCACCCCGAGATACGCGCGGGAGAAGCCGACCACCAGGGTCACCAGCAACGCCGCCGTCCACACGCTGACCTTCAGCCGCCAGGTGGTGGCGGCGCTGGCTGCCAGGTAGGCGAGCATCCCGTACACGGCGGCCACCTGGGCCGCGTGGCCCGACGGGAACCCGAAGGCGCCATGGGTGTCGACCAGCGCCAGCGTGGCCGGCGGTCGCCTCGGCCACGGCCAGCAGCCCGATCACCAGGTAGGCCCACGGGCTCGCCAGGTCGCCAAGGCTGTGCAGCACGCCGCTCATTGTTGGGATCGTAACCTCGAGAGTCGGAGCCGGTGAACCACGGCTGACGGTGCGTCCTCCACGCGACTGCGCCGGCGACCCAGGCTCGGGGCAGGCCAACGGCCACCCGTCGCTGCCGGATCGGGCAGCTCGCCTTGGGGAGTTGGCGGGTGGGAGGTGGGAGTTGGCGGGTGGGAGTTGGCGGGTGGGGTGCCCGAGGGGGTCGAGCTGCGGATCTCGCACCGTCCGAAGTGACGCGATATGTCTTGACGACCCTGGTGTCACGATATATCGTGACCGGCCATGTGAGCTGTGACGGCTGGGAGATCGTGGGGGTGTCATGGACGGAGGGCGAGGGGTCGCAGGGCTTCTGCGTGGACGCTGGACCAAGTGGGCGATCCTGGTCTTTTGGATCGGGGTGTTCGTGGTCGCGGGGCCGCTTGCCGGCAAGCTCAACAGCGCCCAGCAGAACGACGCGTCGGCGTGGCTGCCGAAGAACGCCGAGTCCACCCAGGTCGTCGAGCTGGCCAAGCAGTTCACGCCAAGCGACGTCTTCCCCGCCCTGGTGGTGTACGAACGCGCCGACGGCGCCGTCACCGCGGCCGACCGGGCCAAGGTCGCCGCCGACGTCGGGCGCTTCGCCGCCGTCACCGACGTCAGCGGCAAGGTCCTTGGCCCCATCCCGGCCAAGGACGGCCGGGCGTTGCAGGTGGTCGTGCCGATCAAGGTCGCGGAGGAGGGCAACGGCTGGGAGCAGCTCGGCCCGAGGATCAAGGAGCTGCGGTCGATCGCGCGGGCCGACACCGGCGGGCTCGGGGTGTATGTGACCGGGCCGGCCGGGTACTTCGCCGACTTCGCCAACGTGTTCTCCGGCTTTGACTCCACGCTGCTGTACATCACGGCGGCGATCGTCATCGTCATCCTGCTCGTCACCTACCGCAGCCCGGTGCTGTGGCTGCTGCCCCTGACCTGCGTGTTCGTCGCTTTGACGGCCGCCCAGGCGGTGATCTACCTGCTCGCGCGGCACGCGGGGCTGACGGTCAACGGCCAGAGCGCGTTCATCCTGACCGTGCTGGTGTTTGGCGCCGGCACCGACTACGCGCTGCTGCTGACCGCCCGCTACCGCGAGGAGCTGCGCCGGCATGCCGACCGGCACGAGGCGATGGCGGTGGCGCTGCACCGGGCGGCACCGGCGATCATTGCCAGCGCCGCCACCGTGATCCTGAGCCTGCTGACCCTGCTGGTCGCCGAGCTCAACTCCACCAAGAGCCTCGGCCCGGTGATGGCGGTCGGCATCGCGGTCGGCCTGTGCGCCATGATCACCCTGCTCCCGGCGCTGCTGGTCATCTTCGGCCGCTGGGTCTTCTGGCCGCTGCGGCCGGCGCTGGGTTCCGCCGAACCGACCGAGCGCGGCCTGTGGGCCCGGATCGGTGTCCGCATGGCCCGCCGGCCCCGGGTCGTCTGGCTGGTGACCGCCCTGGTGCTGGGGTCGCTGGCGTTGGGGCTGACGGGACTGGAGGCCAACGGCCTGCAGAGCAAGGACTCCTTCCGCACCAAGCCGGAGGCGGTGACGGGCGAAGAGGTGCTCGCCCGCCACTTCCCGGCCGGCGCCGGCAACCCCGTCCAGGTCATCGGCGACGCCGGCGCCGCCCAGCAGCTCCGCTCCGCCCTGTCCGGAACCGCCGGGGTGACGGCCGTCACGAGTCCGGTGGTCAGGGACGGCTACGCCTACGTCGAGGGAACGCTGTCCAGCAGCGCCGACAGCCAGGCCTCCTACGACCTCGTCGACAAGCTCCGCGCCAGCGTGCACGCGATCCCGGGGGCGGACGCCAAGGTCGGCGGCGGCAGCGCGGTCAACCTCGACATCCAGCGTGCCTCCCGCCACGACCGCAACCTGGTCGTGCCGCTGGTGCTGGTGGTGGTGCTGGTCATCCTCGGGCTGGTGCTGCGCGCGGTCGTCGCGCCGCTGCTGCTGGTCGCCACGGTGGTGCTGTCGTTCGCGGCGGCGCTGGGGGTGAGCGCCCTGGCCTTCGACCACCTCTTCGGGTTCGCCGGGGCCGACCCGGCGTTCCCGCTGTGGGCGTTTGTGTTCCTGGCCGCGTTGGGCACCGACTACAACATCTTCCTCATGACCAGGGTGCACGAGGAGGCCAGGCGCCACGGCACCCGGCGGGGCGCGCTGATCGGCCTGGCCGCCACCGGCGGGGTGATCACCTCCGCGGGCGTCGTGCTGGCGGGGACGTTCGCCGCCCTCGGGACGCTGCCGCTGGTGTTCGTGACCGAGATCGGCTTCGCGGTGGCGTTCGGCGTCCTGCTGGACACCTTCGTCGTGCGCTCGGTGCTGGTCACCGCGCTGAACCTCGACGTCGGCCGCTGGATCTGGTGGCCCAGCAGCCTGTTCCGCAAGCGCGACGTCGACCTCGGCGAGCTCGAGGAGGAGACGGCGGCGCTCACCCGCTGACCACCATGACCGGACCTGCTCTGCGCTGCCGGTAGGCGTCGGCAACGGCCAGCGCGGTGGTGTCGGCAACGGCCAGCGCGGTCTTGCCTATGCCAGCGCCGCCGGGGTACGCAAGGATGTCGGCACAGCTCTGGCGGGGGCTCTACGCCCCCGTCAGGCGCCTGACCAGGGACGGTTCGGTGCGGATCGCGGTGCCGGCCTCCGGGTCGAAAGAAGTGCATCCGCTCGGTGTCGACGACCACCTCGACCGCGTCGCCGGCGCGGACCCGGGAGCGGGGCGCGAACGACGCGACGAACCGGGTGCCCTCGTGGTGGGGAACGTCCTCGGTGTGGGCGTCCTTTTCCAGCAGCTTGGTGTCCTCGGTGACCACGCGCGGCGCGTCGACGTCGAAGTGCACGATGATGTGCGAGCCCAGGGCCTCGGTGAGGGTGACGACCGCGCGCAGCCGGGAGCCCGCTGGTGCGTCCCGGACCAGCCGGGCATCCTCCATGTCCTCGCTGCGGATCCCGGCCGCGACATTCCGGCCCTCGTAGGACGCCAGCGCGGGACGCTCCTTGACCACGGCCGGGTGCAGCCTGATCAGCGCCGAGCCGAGGCGGATCGACAGGTCGTCGCCCTGCCGCTCGATCCGCCCGAGGGCCATGTTCATCGGCGGTGAGCCGATGAAGCCGGCCGCGAAGATGTTGGCGGGGTTGTCGTAGAGGAACTGCGGACCGCCGACCTCCTGGAGCAGCCCCGCCTTCAGCACCGCGACCCGGTCACCCATGGTCATCGCTTCGGTCTGGTCGTGGGTGACGTAGATCGTCGTCACGTTCAGGTCGTGCTGCACCTGGGCGATCTCGGAGCGCATCTGCACCCGCAGCTTGGCGTCGAGGTTGGACAGCGGCTCGTCCATGAGGAAGACCTGCGGTTCCCGCACGATCGCCCGACCCATGGCGACGCGCTGGCGCTGGCCGCCGGAGAGCTGCTTGGGCTTGCGGTCCAGCAGCGCGTCGAGCTCGAGCATGTCGGCGACGCGCTTGACGCGACGGTCGATCTCGGTCTTGTCCATGCGCCGTATGCGCAGGCCGTAGGCGATGTTGTCGGCCACGCTCATGTGGGGGTAGAGGGCGTAGGACTGGAACACCATGGCGATGTCGCGGTCCTTGGGGGAGAGCGTGTTGACCACCCGGTCACCGATGCGCATGGTGCCGCTCGAGATGTCCTCGAGTCCGGCGACCATGCGCAGGGCGGTGCTCTTGCCGCAGCCGGAAGGCCCTACCAGCACGAGGAACTCGCCGTCCGCGATGTCGAGGTCGAGGTCCTGGACCGCGTGGAAGCCGTTGTCGTACTGCTTGTTGACCTTGTCGAGGATGACCTCGGCCATCTGGGTTCCCTCCCGTGTTGGCTGGTCAGGCGAGCTGCCAGAGCTGGAACGTCGGCCCGTCGCCGGGCAGGGTCAAGGAGTGGTCAGGATCGGCATGGAGCGGGTCGGCGCCGCCGTAGAGGTTGGGGGCCTCGCCGGTGAGGCCGAGGCTGCCGGCGGGAAGGCGCAGCGGCCGGTGCGCGGCCCGGGCGGCGAGCACGAGCAGCCGCTCGTGCTCGCTCTCGCGGAGGAAGGCGAGGGCGTCGCCCTCGGCGTGGACCCAGCGCAGGCCGCCGCGGCGCAGGGCGTCGTGGGAGCGGCGCAGCGCCCCGAGCGTGCGGTAGCGACGCAGCGTGGCGCGGTCCCAGCGCTCGGGCTGGTGCCAGGGGAACGGCCGCCGGGCGTCCTCGCCCAGCAGGCCCTCCACGCCGATCTCGTCGCCGGCGAAGACCATCGGAGCGCCGGCCATCGTGAACAGCAGCCCGGCCGCGACCTCGCCGAGGTCGGCGTCCCCGACGATGGTGCGGATCCGTGCCGAGTCGTGCGAGCCGAGCAGCGACCACGAGGTCGCTGTCGACCGCCACGGGGCGGCGGCGGTGAACGCGCGGACGGTGCTGAGCAGGGCCTCCGCGCCCAGGCGCGGCACGTCCACTGGCAGCCCGAGGTAGGGCTGGCGCACGTCGGGGTGACGCAGCCACGACCACACCGGCAGGGTGAACCCGGCGTAGTTCATGGTGCCCTGCCAGCCGTCGCCGGCGAGGTCGCCGGAGGCGTCGTGGCAGTGCTCGGCGAGCAGCAGCGTGTCCGGCCGCACCTCCGCCAGGGTCGCGCGCAGGGCGTGGGCCACCTCGGCGTTGAAGTCGTCGGTGGCCCGCCGCCCGGTCATGTTGGCCACGTCGATGCGCCAGCCGTCGAGGTCGTACGGCGGTCGCAGCCACCTCCCGGCCACGGAACCGGGTCCCAGGAGCAGCCGGCGGTGCAGCTCGGCGGAGCCGTGCCGGAACTTCGGCAGCGTGCTGTGCCCGAGCCAGCTCTCGTAGGCGTCGTCGTGCGGGCCGGGGAAGTAGAAGAAGCCGCGCTCCGGGGAGTCGACGTCCTTGCGCGCCAGGCGGAACCAGGGGTGGGTGTCGCCGCAGTGGTTGGCGGTCAGGTCACCGACGAGGTGCCAGCCTCGGGCGTGGACCTGCTGCGCCAGCCGGGCCAGGGCCTTGTCGCCGCCGAGCAGCGGGTCCACCTCCTCGAAGCTCGACGCGTTGTAGCGGTGGTTGGACTCGGCCGGGAAGAACGGCGTCAGGTAGAGGGTGTCGGCGCCGAGTGCGGCGATGTGGTCGAGATGGTCGGCGATCCCATCGAGGTCCCCGCCGTAGAGCTGCAGCGCGGCGTCGTCGCCGCGGTAGGCGACGGGGTCGTCCCAGCCGGCGGGCCGGGCCCACTCGGGCAGCCGCCGGCCGTCCGCGGCGGCGGAGCGGGCGAACCGGTCGGGGAAGATCTGGTAGACGACGGCGTCGCGGGCCCAGGCCGGAGGCGGCGGGGAGGCGGAGAGCCGGAAGTCGTTGGCGTCGGGGACGTCGTAGGCGTGGGTGCCGGTGCCGTTGAGCCAGCGGTAGCCCCGGGGTCCGCCGTCGAGGAGGAACCGGTAGTTCGTCAGCGGGTTGCGCACCTTGACGTCGCAGCGCCACCAGGTCTCCGACGCCGTCGTCCGGTCGACCTCGCCTGGCAGGAAGTGAGGCTCGGCGTCCGGCGTCGTGCGCACCCACAGGCGGGTCGCGCCGTCGCCGTGGGGCACGCGCACGAACACCGGCACCGTCTCGCCGGGCGAGGGTGCGTCGTCGGCCACGTGCAGCGCGGCACCGTCGTGGTGCGGCTGCTCGAGCAGGGGAGTGTGCACGGTCAGCCCTTGACCGCCCCGGTGGTCAGGCCGCCGACGATGTAGCGCTGCAGGACCTGGAACAGCGCGACCGTCGGGATGGCCGCAAGCAGCGCCCCCGCGGCGAACACCCCGAAGTTGTTGTTGCGTTCCCCGGCGACGAGGCCCCACAGGCCGACCGCCAGCGTCTTGGAGCTGGGGTCGGTCAGGAAGATGTTGGCGATCAGGAACTCGTTGACGTAGGCGATGAAGCCGAGCAGCCCGGTGACGGCCAGGATGGGCGTGACCAGCGGCAGGATGATGCCGAAGAAGATCTGCGAGTGGGTGGCGCCGTCGACCTTGGCCGACTCGTCGAGGTCCTTCGGGATGGTGTCCAGGAACCCCTTCATGAGCCAGGTGTTCACCCCGAGCGCACCGCCGAGGTAGAGCAGGATCAGGGCCCATGGGGTGTTGAAGCCGACCCTCGGGTAGTAGTCGGTGATCGTCGTGAACATCAGGTAGAGGGTCACGATGGCCAGGAACTGCGGGAACATCTGGATCAGCAGCAGGCTCAGCAGCCCCAGGCGCCGCCCCTTGAACCGGAAGCGGGAATAGGCGTACGCCGCACAGGCTGAGATGAACATGGACAGCACGACCGCCAGCAGCGCGATGAGCAGGGTGTTGCGGTACCACGAGACGAACTCGGTGTTCGAGGAGAGCTTGCTGAAGTTCTCGAAGCTCGCTCCGGTAGGGATGAGCTGCGACGAGCTCAGCGTGCCGATCGGGTTCAGCGCCGCCGACACCACGAACACGATGGGGAACGCCGCGAAGATCGCGATCGCCAGGACCAGCCCGAGCAGCAGGATCTTGACGATGAGTCCTGTGGTGGAGGTGGTGCTCGACCTGAGTCGCCGACCGGGCGGCTGGGCGCCCGGCCGCGGGGCGGGGCCGCTGTCGGCGGGGATCTCTGTTTGTTGCGCCACGTCAGCCTCCTACCGGGGTGACGTCCGCTGGACCGGCCCGCACAGGGCCGGTCAGCGGACGTGCTCACTTGATCTGTGACTGGATCGCGTTGGCTGCCGCAGTGATGGTGGATCCCGGCGGCGCCCCGCCGATGACCGCCGCCTCGGCCTTGCCGAGCGGGTCCCAGACCGTCGCCATCTGCGGGATGGCGCGCATGATGTCGCCGCCCTTGCCTGCTGCCAGCACCTTCGCCATGTCCGGGTCAGTCTTCACGACCTCGGCGAACGCGGCCTTCAGCGGCGGCGGGCGCTGGTCGGCCTTGTAGAGCGCGATGGCCACGTCGGGCTGGATGAAGTAGTTCGTCGCGAACTCCTGCGCCAGCGACTTGAACCTGCCCTTGCTGGCGACGTACATGGCCTGCACGCCGATGAACGGTCGGGCCGGCTTGCCGCCCTGGAAGGAGGGAACGGGTGAGATGTCGTACTTGACGCCGCTCTTCTTGAGGTCTGGGATCTGCCACGGCCCGGAGATCATGAAGGCGGTCTTCCTGCCGGTGAAGACGCTGGTCACGTTGTCGCCACTGATCGAGCGCTTGAGCGCGCCCTCCCCCTTCTCGCCCAGCTCCGCGATCTTCTCGAACGCCTTGGCGGCCTCCGGCTTGGCGACGCCGAGGGCGATGATGATCGCCGTCCAGCACCTGCGCAGCCTCGGCCACCGCCGGATCGGCTGCGCGATGGGCCCGGCCCGGTACGTCACGAGCCAGCGCAAGGTCCGCGGCTTCCAGCAGGCGCTGCTGGCCCGGGACGACGGGGCGGACCCCGGCGCGACCGCGGAGGTGGTCGACGACCTCGTCGTCCACTCGGTGTACTCCGTCGAGGGGGGCCAGGCGGCCACCGAGGCCCTGCTGGAGCGGGGCGTGAGCGCGGTCGTCTGCGGCAGCGACCTCATGGCGCTCGGCGCGATCCGGGCAGTGCGGGGACAAGGCCTGCAGGTGCCGCGGGACGTCTCGGTGACGGGCTACGACGACTCTCCGCTGATCGCCTTCACCGACCCGCCGGTGACCACGATGCGACAGAACGTCCCGGCGATGAGCCAGCACGCGGTCGCCGCCCTGCTCGACGAGATCCGCGGCACCCCGCAGCCCCGCCGGGAGCTGCTCTTCCACACCGAGCTGGTCGTCCGCCGGTCGACCGGGCCAGCTCGGGCCGGGGCGGCTTCCGTGGCGCCGCTCACCCAGGCCCGGTAGCGCCAAACCCTCCCAGGACGCCGGTGAGTCTGTCGGGTTGAACTGCCGGAATCTCGCTGTTGGGGCTATTGCAGTGACAGGCATGCGCGAGTAGGTTCCCGCTCCTCGTCCAAGCTTCGGATATCGCCACCCTCTGCCTTATGGAGCCGAAGAGGCTGCCCATTTCGCGCCGCCGAGGAACCGGCGGCCCGGCTTGCCGTGGTCATGCGCGAGAGCATCGCGATCCGGTCGCTTTGGATAGCTGGCCCAAGGATCGGACTACGACAAAGGGTAGCTGATGCTCGAGAATCTGACAATCAGGTCGAAGATCGTCAGCCTGCTGATCCTCCCGCTGGCGGCACTCGCGGTCTTCGCTTCGTCGCAGGTCATCTCCACCTCCCGCAACAGCAAAGAGGCCCGTGGCGTGAACGACATCAGCCACTTCATGCCGGCGCTGATCCGGATGGTCGACGCCGCGCAGCTGGAGCGGGGGATCACGCTCGGCTACGTCGGCAGCAGCCGCCGGCACTATCGCAGCACGATGCTCGCGGACCGGGTCATCACCAACCAGGCGAAGCGCGCCCTCGACGCCGAGTTCGCCAAGCTCGACCTCGACATCTTCAGTGGGCGCCTGCGCGCCCAGCTGACCGCGACGGTGGCCAGGGCGGACCAGCTCGTCAACCCGAAGGCGCAGGGATACCAGCGGAGGGCCTTCGAGGAAGCCGGGTCGGTGAAGGACGTCGCCGAGTACTACAACCAGGTCATCGGCGACCTGCTCTTGTTGCACAACGAGATCGATGCTCAGACTTCCGACCGGAACCTGGCCCGCAACCTGGTCACCTTCACCGCCGTCTCCCGGCTCAAGGAGGCCGCGTCCGAGCAGCAGGGGATCTTGTTCGCGGCCCTGGCGGGCGGCCGGTTCGTCGGCACGCAGTATGCGGACTTCACCACCGCCACCGGTGAGGAGAGCGCCTGGCGCAAGCAGTTCCGCGCGACCGCCGCCACCGAGCAGACCGAGTTCTTCGACCACACCGTCAAGGGGCCAGACGTCAACCGCGCAACTGCCATCCACGACGCCGCGATCGCTGCCCAGGACTCTCACGACCTTGTCCACGACCTCAAGAACACCCCCGACTTGGCCGGCTTCAACGACGCCACCGACTGGTTCTTCTCCGCCCGGGCCAAGATCGACCTGCTTCGCGCCGTCGAGCAGAAGCTCGCCGGCGACGTGGGGAAGCTTGCCGGGTCGGTGCGGACCAGCACGGAGAACCGCGCCACGGTCGCGTTCTTCCTGACAATCATCGTGCTCGAGGCGACGATCGGCTTCTCGCTGCTGATGGCCCGCTCGATGGCGAGACCGCTGGAGCTCCTCGAGCGGAGCGCGCGCGACGTGGCCGAGCAGCAGCTCCCCGGCGTGGTCGAACGCCTGCAGCAGGCCCAGGAGGTCGACCTCGCCGCCATGCAGGCGGAACCGGTGCCGATCAGATCCAAGGACGAGATCGGCCGGGTGGCCGAGGCGTTCAACTCCGTGCACCAGGTGGCGACTCGCGTCGCCACCGAGCAGGCCGCCTTGCGCCGCAGCATCGGCGACATGTTCGTCAACCTGGCCCGGCGCAGTCAGCGCCTGATCGACCGGCAGCTCAACTTCATCGAGGAGCTGGAGCGCGACGAGACCGACCCCGACGAGCTCGCGAAGCTCTTCCAGCTCGACCACATGGCGACCCGCATGCGGCGCAACGCCGAGAACCTGATCGTCCTCTCAAGCGCCGAGTCCGCGCGACGCTGGAGCGAGCCCGTCCCCCTCGCCGACGTGATTCGCGCGGCCATCTCCGAGGTCGAGGACTTCACCAGGGTCCAGCAGATCACGGTCGACGAGGTACAGGTCTCCGGCCACGCGGTCAACGACGTCGTGCACCTGCTCGCCGAGCTGGTCGAGAACGCCACGACCTTCTCGTCTCCGGAGACGCCGGTGAAGATCGCCGGGCAGGCCATGCCCAACGGGCACCTGCTCGAGATCGAGGACTGCGGCATCGGCATGACCGACGACCAGCTGGCCGCAGCGAACGAGCGCCTCGCCAACCCGCCGATGATCGACTTCGCGCTGTCGCGTCTGCTCGGCTTCTTCGTGGTCAGCCGCCTCGCGCAGCGCTACGGCATCAAGGTCCAGCTCAGGCACTCCTGGTACGGGGGCGTGACCGCGCTGGTGCTGATCCCGCCGGGCTTGCTCACCCAGCCGGGCGCGACCCAGCTGTCAATGACCGAGGCCGGCGAGTTCCCGCAGGACAGCCGCCTCGCGCAGCTCCCGCCGCCGCCCGCGCCGGCCATGGCCAGCGTCGGTCGCGGCGGCGACCTGCCGATCTTCGAGGCGGCCCGGTCGGAGTGGTTCCAGGGCGGTGCCTGGGCCACCACGCACCCACCGCTGCGACCCGAGAAGATGTCCGAGAGCGCCCTGCCGCGCAGGACCCCGCAGGAGAATCTCGCTCCCGGGCTGGCCACCACGGCCCAGCCGACGGCGCAGCCGCCACCGCCACCGTCTGGGCTGACCCGCTCGCCCGACGACATCCGGAATATGCTCACCAGCTACCGGGCCGGTCTCCGGCACGGCCGCCTGGAGGCGACCAGAGACCAGCACACCCAGCCCGCAGCCGACCCCTCCGACCCGTTGCTCCCCGGGAGCGCGCATGACATGCCGCACTAGCCGGGCACGGGTCGCCCGGCCCCCTGGTCGCGAGGAGAAGGACGCGCGATGAGCAGCACCGGCGGCGCCGACAGCTCGGAGGGGCCGAGCCGCCTGGTCCGCGCCTACGCGGTGACCGGAGGCCGGACCCACTCCCAGCGCGACGACCTCGAGCTGGAGACCTTGGTCACGACCTCCTCCCACGGCGAGGCCACGGCGCCGTCGCTCGGCTTCGAGCGGCGCTCGATCGCCATGCTGTGCCGGGACGTGCTGTCGGTCGCTGAGATCTCCGCCTGCCTCGACCTGCCTCTCGGCGTCGCCAAGATCCTTGTCAGCGACATGGCCAACGAGCGGCTCGTGATCGTGCACCGACCCGCGAGCTCCGGCGGGCGCCCCGACCTCGTCCTGCTCGAGCGGGTCCTGGCCGGCCTGCGGACGATCTAGCGACGACCGCGCGGCAAGGAGGGCAGGGACCCGGGCTCGAGGGCAGGGACCCGGGCAGGCCCCCGCAGGACGGTGGTGTCACGACCTCGCCACAGCAGCAGGTGACCGACGGGCGCAGGCCTGTGCCGCCCTCCTCGCTCGTCCTACTACGGGGCAGCCAAACGGTGTGACTTGTCAGGCTGCTCACCAGCGGAAACGCGAAACAGCATCACCCCGTTTGATTACCGCGGTGATAGCTGTCTGCCTCGGTCGCGGGCACGCCCGTCGGCATGGGCGAGGTCGGGGACAGGTCCCGCAGCCGCAGCGGCTCGCGGTCCTCGGCCACTCGCCGGTAGGCGTACAGCACGCACGCGGCGACCAGCGTGAGGAGGCCGATGAGGAGCTCCTTGTAGCCGCCGTAGCCGGTGAGGCTGAACGACGGCGCGCCGATCAGCACGAAGGCGAGGTTGGCGGCTGCCAGGATGCCCGCGACCCACAGCCACAGCGACGACAGGGGCAGCGGCCGCGGCCAGGTGGCCAGGTCCCGGCGCAGCAGCAGGATGGCCGTCAGCGCGAACACATGGCACAGGATGTAGCCGAGGTTGCTCGCGGCGAGGATCGCGATGGTGTTGGTGAGCGTCAGCACCACCACGATATTCACGACCATGTCCACGGTCATGGCCCGCGCCGGTACGTGGAAGCGGTTCAGGCGCCCGAGCCACTTGATGGTCATCCCCGTCTTGGAGATGCCGTACAGGGCGCGCGACCCGTCCATGGTGGCGGTGTTCATGGCCAGGATGAACGCGGCGATCAGCAGCGGCAGGATGAAGTTCGCGCCCACGCCGATCATCTTGTTGATCGCGGCGACGTAGAAGGAGTAGTCGACGGCGCCTGCGGCGATCTTGTCGGCCGACAGCACGCCGCCTACTCCAAGCGGCAGCAGCGCGTAGACGACCAGCGAGAACGCGGCCGAGCGCCGCAGGGCCAGAGCGGTGTCGTGCTCCGGGTCCTGGTACTCGGGCGCGAAGGTGGCGGCCGACTCGACGCCGTACGACGACCACCCCATCAGGTAGAACCAGACCAGCGCGAGCCGCCAGCTGTTCCCCAGCGAGCCGCCGGTGTCGTCAACGAGCCAGGTGAGGTTGTGCGGGCGGAAGTAGCCGGTGAGGTAGGGGAAGATCATGAACAGCGCGAGCGGGATGACCAGCAGGGCGGCGGTCACATAGGCGACCCACAGCGCCGGCTTGACGCCGAGGGCGTTGAAGGCCCACACCGCCACGATCAACAGGATGGCGATGAGGCGCGGCAGCGTGAGCGTCACGCCGACGTCGATCGTCCAGGTCGCGTTGGGGAACCACTGCGCCTGCACCAGCGAGCCGATGACCAGGCCGTTGATCGCGAGCACGACCGTCCAGCCGGCCCAGTAGCCGATCGCGGCCATGGGTCCGACGAAGGTGCAATAGCGGCGCCAGCCCTCGTGGGCGTAGATCGGGATGCCGCCGGAGCGGTCGGGGAACATGGTCGCCGGCTCGGAGTAGATCTTGTTCTGGGCGACCCCGATCAGCATCGACAGCGTCCACAGCACGAAGGCGCCCAGCGCGCCGAGGGTGCCGATGGACGCGCCGAGGCTGGCGATGAGAAAGCCAGGGTTGGCCAGGCAGACCACGAACCCGTCGTACCAGTGCAACGCCTTCAGGAGCTGCCGGTCGTCGACCTGCACGGTCGCGCGTTGCAGGACTGGCTGATCCATGTGCCGCCTCCTGGTGGCGTTTGGTTGGCGTTGCTGGCTGCTGGTAGGTCAGAGCGCGCGTCGGTCGCGACTGTGGTGGGAGATCCTTATTGCATCTTCGCCAATAGTTATTGGCTCATCACCAAGAGCTTTAGGTGAGCCTAGACGATCAGGACAGGGGTCGGCAAGTGCGACGTACCGGGCATCAAGCGAGCCGTACCGGGCGGTCCATGAACCGTGAGCTCGTCCTGCGGTGCATGCTCGCAGTAGGTGGCAGTACCCTGAGGGAGCAGCAGGACAGCATCCGGACCCGGTCGACGCGCATGGGGTCTGGTTAGGGGATCACCACGGTGGCAACCGGTTGGATGGAGGCATGCTGCAGGGCCGGCATCTCCCTGCGGCCTCCCGGCTTCCCGGCTCCCGGTTTCCTGGACTTCCCGGTTTCGTGGCGGAGGCGATGAACCAGCGGACGGTGTTCGTGTTCGACCTGGACGGCACGCTGGTCGACAGCGTCTACCAGCACGTGCTCGCCTGGCAGGAGGCCCTCGAGGGCGCCGGCATCCACCTGGCGGTCTGGCGGATCCACCGGCGCATCGGCATGAGCGGCGGGCTGTTCGTCGGCGCGCTGCTCCGCGAGACCGGCAAGCCCGTCGACCCGACCACGGTGGCCCAGCTGCAGCAGGCCCATGCCGAGGCCTACCGCCGCCGCGCCGGCCGGCTGCGGCTGCTGCCCGGCGCCCGCGAGCTGCTGGAGCATCTGACCGACCTGGGCGTGCCCTGGGCGGTGGCGACCAGCGGGCTCGCGGAGGCGGCCCGGCCGACCCTGGAGCTGCTCGGGGTCCCCGACCACGTCCCGGTGATCACCCGCGACCAGGTCGCTCACGCCAAGCCGGACCCGGACCTCTTCCTGGCCGCCGCCGAGCGGCTGGGCGCCGACGTCGCCGACGCGATGGTGGTCGGCGACTCGGTGTGGGACCTGCTGGCGGCCCGGCGGGCGCGGGCGCTGGGGATCGGGCTGCTGGCAGGCGGCTACGGCCGTGAGGAGCTGGAGCGGGCCGGCGCCTACCGGGTGTACGAGGACCCGGCCGACCTGCTGGACCACCTGGACGAGGTCGGCGTGCGACCACGCACCCTCTAAATCTGTCTCGACGAGCGCGACCCGCCGGCCAAGCCTGCCGTGAGCGCTCCGTGCGGCGGTCGTGGGGCGGGCGTCGTGGGGACCGGCCGGCCAGGCCCTGGCGAACCGGTGTTGTCCCAAGATCGTAAGGTTGCTGCCAGGGCGACCGAGATGGTTCAGGTCTAGGATCCCGGTGTGGCCGTGGTTGCGAGTGGTTGCGAAAGGACTCCGATGGCCAGAACCGCCAAGGCGCCTGTCGGAGTGGGGGTGCTCCCAGCCCGGGTGGTGGCCAAGGGCCTGGCCGCGTTCCGGATCTTCATGGGTTTCACGCTGTTGACCAACGGGCTGGCCAAAGTCGTCAACAAGAGCGCCTACGACTTCAAGATCGTCTCGTTCGGTCTCATCGACCGGGGGGTCGCGCGTGGGCTGCTGGTGGTCTATGCCGGCCCCAAGTCGCACGCGCCAGCGTTCATGAAGTCGTTCTACAACTCGGTCGTGCTCGACCATTGGGCGTTTTGGCAGTACTTCCTCACTGCGGCCGAGGTCACGGGCGGGGTCCTGCTCTGCATCGGGCTGGCCAGCCGCTTCGGTGGGCTGATCGGGGTCGGCCTGATCGGGCCGCTGCTGATCATGACGATCGACAACGGCGCCTACCTGTTCGACTTCCTGCCCGATGTCGTGCCGTTCGTGATCCTGGCGCTGGTGCCCTCGGGCCGGGTATGGGGGCTCGACGGCCGCATGGTCGCCCGCTTCGGCGACCGATGGCCGTTCTGACCCTGGTCAGTGGTGAGCACCCGGGTCGTGCCCGCCGGGGCGGCACCAGTCCGGACGTATGGGAGGCAAGCGGCGGAAGCGTTCACAGGGCAAGCCCCATGATTCAGGAGGGCAGAGCCATCGGCGGCGTTCATCTGATCAAGGCCGAGCAAGCCCCGCTGCTCGCCCGGCCCTACTACGCCAGCGGCGACCCGGGGCCGATCGTCGCCGCTCTGGCCCACGTGCCCGAGCTGCTCGAGGTCGCCATGCCGTTCCTGGGTGCGGCGCTCGGCCCGTCCTGGATCAGCGCGCGCGCCAAGGAGCTCGTCATCCTGCGCACCTCGGCCCGGCTCGCGTGCCGGTTCTGCGTGCAGACCCACACCGTGGCCGCCCGCGACACCGGGCTGGCGCTGGACGAGGTACGGGCACTTCGCGGCGAGCTCCCGCTCGAGGCCGCCTTCGACGACCCGCACGAGCTCGCCCTGCTCGACTGGGTCGACACGGTCGCGCTCGGCCCTGGACCGGTGCCCGACTCGGCCCGGGCCGCCGTCCGGGTCTGGTTCGGCGACGCCGAGCTGGTCGAGCTCACCCTGCTCGTGGGCGCGACCGTGCTGCTCAACCGGTTCTGCACCGCGCTGGACCTGCCCACCTCCCCACAGGTGCTGGCCCGGCTGGCCCAGGAGGGGCTGGCATGACCGCGACCATCGCCAGGGCCGTCGCCGAGGGTGTGCTGCCCGGCCGGGTCTGGTTCTACGCCAACTACCACTGCAACCTGGTCTGCGCCTACTGCCTGACCGAGTCGGGACCCAAGGCGGCTCGGCGCGAGCTCGGCCGCGAGCGCATGCTCAAGCTGGCCGAGGAAGCCCGGACGCTGGGCTTCACCGCCTTGGGCGTCACCGGCGGCGAGCCGTTCCTGCTGCCCTACCTGCCCGAGCTGCTCGTCGAGCTGGCCGGGATCCTGCCCATCGTGTGCCTGTCCAACGGGACCATGTTCACCCGTGACCGGCTGGCGCGCTTGCAGCCCCTCGCGGACCTGCCAGCCGCGATCCAGCTCTCCCTCGACCGGCCCGAGCCCGACACCAACGACGCGATGCGCGGCCCGGAGAACTTCCGCAAGGTCGTCGAGACGATCCCCCGGCTGGTCGGGCAGGGCGTGCGCGTGCGCATCGCCACGACCGTGACGTCCATGGCCGCCGGCGAGCAGGAGCGGCTGTGCGAGCTGCACCGCCGGCTCGGCGTCGCCGACGACGACCACGTCATCCGCCCGATCGTCCACCGCGGCCGTGCCGTCGACCACGGCCTGGGCGTCGACGCCGGCCCCGCCGACCTGCCCGCCGAGCTCACCATCACGACCGACGGGGCGTTCTGGAGCCCGTTCGGGCCCACCGTGCACGGCGGCCGGCTGGACACCGACCTGCTGCTGACCCGGACCACCGATCCGCTCAGCACCCCGGCCGGCGTCCTGCTCCGCCTCGTCGAGGGCCGCCCCCAGGGAGCCGACACCCAGCTCAACATCAGGTGAGCGTGAGCCGCTACGAGCCCGGTCGGGCTCACCCAGATCCCGCTTCACCCACCAGCGGAGCTCATCCAGGACCGCCTCGAACACGGCCGCTACCAGCGCGTGTCGAACAGGACCTGCACAGCCAGGACCTGGGTCAGGAGCAGGCACGCGACGACCGGGAAGCGCACGCGCCAAGTGAGGAGCTGGCGGGTCGCCGGCACCAGGACGAGCGGCACGAGGAACTGGAAGATGCGCTCGACCTCGCCCTTGGTGAAGCCCCAGGAGGCCGCCGCGAGCAGGGTCGCAAGCGCGGCCCCGTCGACCGACGTCCATGCCCGCTCGCGGACCACCGCCACGGCGCGCGTGGCGAGCGCAGCCAGCAGCGGCACGCCCAGCATCCCGCCGAAGGCGACGATGTCGCCTGGCAGCCACAGGACAAGGGGTCGACCCGCCGAGCCGGGGGCTGCCTGGTAGGCGCGATGGACCGCCCGCACCGCGGCGACGACGTCGTAGCCGGTCGTGAGCCAGAGCAGCCCGGCCAGTCCGGTGGAGACCGCCGCGGTACCCACCGCCCAGCGCAGGACCCAGGCCCGGTCGCCGCGCAGCCGGCCAATGGCCCGCACGCCGAGGAACGCGAGCAGCAGGACGGCCGAGTAGGTGAGCATCGCCCCCGCCCAGAGCAGGGCTCCGCCAGCCACCGTCCAGGCGGGGGAGCGGCGGGTGAGGCCCCGGTGAGCGGTCCACGCGGCCGCTCCGAGCACGGTCGCGAAGATCGCGTCGGCGGAGGTCGCAAGGTACAGGACGACCCCCGGCGACAGGACCCACGCGGCGAGCGCCAGGCGCCCGCCCTCCTCACCGAGCTCGTCGCGCGCCAGGCCGCCGGCGGCCACCACCCCGAGCGACCCGATGGCCACCGTGGCGAGCGCGGCGGCGGTGAGACCCGGCCAGACCCTGCTCACCAGCGCGTACACGAGCATCGCACCGGCCGGGTGTCCGGCAGCGTGGGTGGGCAGGGAGGGCAGCAGCTGCGGGAAGTGGCGAAGGAACGTCGGGACCGCGCCGACATGGCCCACACCCGCCGGGTACTCGCCCGCGTAGTCCAACGGGCTGCGCCACGCCCACGGGCCGCCGGCCAGCGCAGAGACGGCGAGGGCGAGGATGGCGGCGAGGCCCGCCGAGACCGCCACCCGCACCCGCCATCCGGCCTGGCCGCGATGCAGCGCCACCACCGCGGCCGCCGCGGCCGCGATGACGGGCGTGGCAGCGGCGGCCCAGCCGGCGGCGAGGTGCGGGTGGGGGAAGACGTAGAACGGGAGGCTGAAGAAGTACGGGACGCTCGGGACCTGGAGCGCGACCCCGCTCTGGTGGCGGAGATAGAACGTACCGAGCGTCCCGATCGCGAGGACCGTCACCGCGGCCGCGATGCTCGCTCGGGCAAACGCCTTGTCCGCCGGCTGCTCGAGCTGCCTCCGGAGCGCTTTCGGCCGCATGCGCGAAGCGTAACGGCCCGAAGGCCATGGCGCCCGCCGGCTGGCCATCTGTGGCAAGACCGTAAGATCGGCTGGCCATCTGTGGCAAGACCGTAAGAAGTGAACGCCGACTTCGAACGATCCCGCCCGTACACTTCCGCCATGGACCTCACCGGGGTCACCGTCGTCCTGCCGGCCCTCAACGAAGCGGCCGCCTTGCCGACCGCCCTCGCCTCGTTCCCGGCAGAGGCCGACCTCGTCGTGGTCGACAACGGTTCCTCCGACGGCACCGGCGCTGCCGCTGCCGCCGCCGGTGCCCGGGTCGTGCACGAGCCGCGCCGCGGCTTCGGCGCTGCCTGCTGGGCCGGGGTTCTGGCCTCACCCGACGCCGAGGTGATCGCGTTCGCTGACGCGGACGGCTCCTTCGATGGCGCCGACCTCGCCGCTGTTGCCGGGCCGGTACTCGCGCGGGAAGCGGACCTTGTCGTCGGCTCGCGTCTGAAAGGCACCCGCGAGCCGGGTGCGATGTCGGCGGTCGCGGTAGCGGAGAACCTCCTCCTCGGCTTCGCCTGCCGGCTGCTGTTCGACGTCCCGCTCTCCGATCTCGGCCCGTTCCGAGCGGTCCGACGCGACACGCTGCTGGCGCTCGGGATCCGCGACCGTGGCCACGGCTGGCCGCTGGAGATGATCGGCCGGGCCGGCCGGCATCGGCTCCGGGTCCTGGAGGTGCCGGTGCGCTACCGGCCCAGGGCCGCGGGGACCAGCAAGGTGTCCGGGTCGCTGCCTGGGACCATTCGCGCGCTGGCCGCCATGACCCGCGTCACCTACCGTCTCCTGCGAGAGGCGCCCGCCCGTCGACCTGGAACGCCAACCGCCAGATGAACCCCCACTTACCCGTTCGCCGCCGGCCGGCGGCCGGCCCGCCGCGCTTGCGTTTGTTCCCGTCCGAGGTCGGCCTGCCCGTGGTCACACGCATGCTGGTGCGAGAGCGCTGCTCGAGCTGGGCCGCCGGATGACGCGGCCTCGTCGCGCGCTGGTCGTCATCGCCAAGGAGCCCGTGCCGGGCGCGGTCAAGACGCGCCTTGCGCCCGTCCTGGGTGCCGACGGCGCCGCGTGGGCGGCGGCTGCGATGCTGACCGACACGCTGGCGGTCATGGCCGAGCTCGACGCCGAGCCGTGGGTGTGCTTCGCACCGCCTGATGCGCGCATGCGGATGGCCCGCCTCGCCCCCGGCTGCGGGCTGATCGCCCAGGTCGAGGGCGATCTCGGCGACCGCCTGGCTGCCTGCTTCGCGGCGCTGTTCGGCGGCGGCGCCGAGCGGGTGGTGATCGTCGGGGCCGACACTCCGCATGTGCCTCGCGAAACCTACGATGCGGCGTTCGCGCTGCTGGATCAGGTCGACGTCGTCCTCGGGCCGGCCGAGGACGGCGGCTACTATCTGGTGGGTGCCAAGGCGGCGCTCCCCGAGCTGTTCGTCGGCGTTCCCATGGGCACCGACGCGGTGCTCCACGTGACCATCGAGCGGGCCATTCGCCGGCGGCTGCGGATCGGGATGGTCCCGATGCTGCGCGACCTGGACCGGCTCGAGGACCTGCGGGCTGCGCTCGCGGCCGGTGACCTCGACGGCAGCCCGCGCACCCGGGCTGCCGTGGCCGACCTGCTGGCCGTCCGGCGCGCACCTGCCCCCCAGGAGTGACAGCGGAAGCCTCGGAGCGTCCCACCAGCAGCGCTCATCACCGCAGCCGTACGCCTGGGCGTCCCGGGATCACGACGGTGGCGACGTCGTGCGCCGACGACCGTTGCAGACGCTCGCGCTGGAGCCGACCTGGTGGGGCAGCTGGAAGGCGAACTGGCAGCCCCCGTCGACGTTGGCCACCTGGATGGTGCCGCCGTGGGCTTCGACGAGCCCCCGGGCGATGGCGAGGCCGAGCCCGGTCCCCCTGGTCGAGCGGGCCTGATCGCCCCGCCAGAGCTGGTCGAACACGCGGCGTAGGTCGGTGGCGGGGATGCCGCCGCAGCTGTCCCGCACATGGACCACCGCCGCGTCGTCCGCGTCGTCCGCGCTGACCACCAGGGATCCTCCGGGTGGGGTGTGGTGGATGCCGTTGACGACGAGGTTGGCCAGTACGCGGCTGAGCTGGTCACGACTGGCCAGCACGATCCGGAACTCCTGGGGCAGGTCGGCCTCGAGCCGCACCCCCGCTGCCTCGGCTTCGGGATGAAACCGCTCCAGCACCTCCCGGATCAGCTCGGGCAGGGAGGTCGGCTCGAGCTGGGGCACCACCGCACCAGCCTGGATCGCCGACAGCTCGAACAGGTCGTCGACCAGGCTCGAGAGCCGGTCGACGTGCCCAGCCAGGCCGGCCAGGTACCCGCGGCGAGTTGCCTCGTCGGGAGCCACGTCGTCGGCGAGCGCCTCGGCCACCAGCCGGAGGCTCGCGAGCGGGGTCCTCAGGTCGTGCGACGCCCAGGCGACCAGGTCGCGTCGGCTCGCCTCGACCGCCCGCTCCCGCTCGCGGGCGTCGGCCAGCCGCGCGGCGGCCGCGTTCAGGCTCTCCGCGACGGCGGCCACCTCGGGCGTGCCGCCAAGGCGGGCTCGGGCGGACAGGTCGCCCGCCTCGAGGCGGCGCGCCACCTCGGCCAATGCTTCGAGGTCGGCCGCGGTCCGTCGCGAGCTGACGATGCCGTAGGCCACGCCGGCGCCCGCGGCCAGGGGGAGCGAGGCGACGACGACGGACAGGTCGTGGGGGCTGGCCAGCATGCACGCGGCCACGACGCCGAGCGCAGCCAGGGCGGCGCCAGCCGTCACCGCGGCGGTGAGCGCGGTCTGCCTGGCCATGGCGGCCCGCTGCCGGCGCAGCCGGCTCTGCAGGCCGAGCCCGGCCACGGCGACCGCGAGCCCGCCGGCGGTGCTGAGGCCGAGCAGCATGGCCAGGTCGGGCCACGGGATGCCCGCAGCAGCGGCGACCAAGGCGGTTCCCGCGACGCCGATCCCGAACCACAGCGCCGGTTGGAGTGCATGTCGACGCTTCATCCCGCCCCTCCTTCCAAGCCCTCCCTGGCGACCAGCGCCTCGCCTGGCCCGACGGGCACGAACCGGTAGCCGACGCCGTAGACGGTCTGGACCCGTCGCGGGTTGGACGAGTCGTCCTCGACCTTCTCGCGCAGCCGGCGCACGTGCACCGTCACGGTCGACGTGTCGCCGAGCCAGGCGTACTCCCAGACCTGCTGCAGGAGCTGCCCGCGGGTGAACACCTGGCGCGGGTGGCGGACGAGGAACAGCAGGAGGTCGAACTCCCGGACGGTGAGCGCGACCTGGCGGCCGGCCACCTCGACCTCGCGGGTGACCGGGTCGACCACGACGTCGCCGGCCCGGACGGGCAGCGGGCGGGGGCCGTCGGTCGGCCGGGTCCGGCGCAGGACGCTGCGGACGCGGGCGACCAGCTCGCGGGGGCTGAACGGCTTGACGACGTAGTCGTCGGCGCCAAGCTCGAGGCCGAGGACCCGGTCGGCCTCCCCGCCCTTGGCGGTCAGCATGATGATCGGCGTGGCGCCGGCCGCCCGCACCTGGCGGCAGACGTCCAGCCCGTCAACGGCCGGCAGCATGAGGTCGAGGATCACGAGGTCGGGGGCGCGGGTGGCGACGGCCTCGAGCGCCCGGGCGCCGTCGCGGGCCACCTCGACCCGGTAGCCCTCCCGCTCCAGGTAGTGCCGGACGACCTCGCCGACGGTCGGCTCGTCGTCGACCACCAGCACCCGCTCCCCGGCCATCCCGCCCCCTCCTCCCCGGTCGGGCCGGTGTCGGCCGGCAGCGCGGCACGCGGACGCCGGTCCCGGTCCACCCGCCCGACGGTGGCACACCAGCGCGGCGGCCGCCAGGCCGGCCCGCGCGCCGTCACGACTTCGTAAGGGTGGAACGGTTGACCGCGGGAGCCGCGGGCGGCAGGCTCCCAGGTCATGCGCGTCCTGGTCACCGGCGGGGCCGGGTTCATCGGAAGCCACGTCGTGGACCGGCTGGTCGAGCTCGGCCACCGCGTGCGGGTGCTCGACCGGCTGCACCCCAACGCGCATGCCGGGCGGCCCGACCACCTCCGCGACGACGCCGAGTTCTGGGAGGTCGACCTGGCAGACCCGGCGGCCGGGGTGGCGCTCGACGCCGCCCTCGACGGCGTCGACGCGGTCAGCCACCAGGCAGCCATGGTCGGGCTCGGCCGGGACGTGGCCGACGTCGTCGACTACGTCCGCGACAACGACCTGGGGACCGCGGCCCTGCTCGCCGCGTTGCACCGGCGCCGGGGGCAGGTCGACCGGCTGGTGCTGGCCAGCTCGATGGTCGTCTACGGCGAGGGCGGGTACCGGTGCGGCGAGCACGGCGGGGTACGCCCTGCCCCGCGCCCGGTCGAACGGCTCGCGGCCGGGCGCTGGGAGCCGGTCTGCCCGTGCTGCGGCGCCGAGGTCGGCCCGGTCGCCGTCACCGAGGACGCGCCCACCGACCCGCGCAACGTCTACGCGGCCACCAAGCTCCACCAGGAGCAGCTCGCCACGGCCGCCATGCTGCAGGGCGGTCCGGCCGTGACCGCCCTGCGCTACCACAACGTCTACGGACCGCGGATGCCCCGGGACACCCCCTACGCCGGGGTGGCCGCCATCTTCCGCAGCGCGCTGGCCGACGGGCGCCCCCCTCGGGTGTTCGAGGACGGGCGCCAGCGGCGCGACTTCGTCCACGTCGCCGACGTGGCCCGCGCCAACGTGCTGGCGCTGACCGCTCCCCGGCCGGTGCTCGGCGCGTTCAACGTGGCCAGCGGCGAGCCGCACACGGTGGGGGAGATGGCGGCGGCGATCGCCGCCGCCGTGGGCGGGCCGGCCCCCGAGGTGGTGGGCGGCTGGCGGCCCGGCGACGTCCGCCACGTCGTCGCCTCGCCCGAGCTGGCCGCCGAGCGGCTCGGCTTCCGGGCCCTGGTCGGCTTCGCCGACGGCATGGCCGAGCTCGCCACCGCCCCTCTCCGCGCCCCGGCCCGCGCCGGTACCGACACCGGCTGAGCCACCTCCCTCTGCGCTTCGAGCTCGCCTGATGCGACCGGGGGCCGCCGCTCAAGCTCGACAACGAGCGCCGGCAGCGGCCGAGCTGCTCATCCCTACTGGGTGGGGGGACCGCCCGTGGGCAGCAGCACCTGGAAGCGGGTGTCGCCCGGGGTTGAGGTGACACGCAGGTCGCCGCTGTGGCGTTGCACGACGATCCGCCAACAGATGTCGAGGCCGAGGCCGGTGCCCTTGCCGACCGGCTTGGTGGTGTAGAACGGCTCGAAGATGTGGGCGCCGACCCGCTCAGGGATGCCCGGGCCGGTGTCGCCGATCTCGACCAGCACGCGGTCGCCGTCGCGGCGGGTGCGCACCGTCAGGATGCCGCGGCCGTCCATGGCGTCGACGGCGTTGTCGATCAGGTTGGTCCACACCTGGTTCAGCTCGCCCGCGTAGGCGGGGAGCTTCGGCAGCGACCGGTCGTAGTCGCGCACCACTTCGATGCCCGTGCCGAGCTTGTGCCCGAGCATCGTCAGGGTCGACTCGAGCCCGTCGTGCACATCGAGGTGCTGCAGAGGGCTGCGGTCCATCTGCGTGTACTGCTTGGCCGCGCCGATGAGCTTGGAGATGCGCGCGGCCGCGTCGGCGAGCTCATCGAGCAGGCTCTCGGCTTCGCAGGTGACGGCGACGACGCCCACAGCATGCGGGAGCAGCTCGGCGGGGACGCTCGCGGCGACCTGCTCGAGCCAGGCGGCGTCCACGCCGGCGGCGACCAGCGGCGGCGTGAGGTCCCAGCCACCGGCGACGCCGTGCTCCTCCAGCCAGCCGCCCAGCTCGTCCTCACGGTCGGACGCCTGCAACGGGGACAGGGGCGCCAGCTCGGCACGACGACCGAGGGCCTGGCGCACGAGGTCGACCAGCGTGGCGAGCCGGCCGGCCGCAAGCTCACCGTGGTGGGTGAGCGCGGCCAGCTCGCCCCACAGGCCCGCCAGCCGCTCGTGGAGGGTGGCGGTGGCGCGGACGGCGGCGGTCGCCGGGTTGTTCAGCTCATGGGTGAGGCCGGCGGTGACCGTGCCGAGGGCGACCAGCCGCTCGCGCGTGCTCACCGTCTGCTGCGTAGCCATCCCCTGGATGGCGAAGCCCTGCAGCAGGTGCGTCGCCATCGGGAACCACTCCCGCACCGCCCAGCCGAAGTCGGTGGCGGCCAGCTCCCAGAAGCGGCAGCCGGTCACGGCACGGAGGCTGCCGACGTACGAGCGCGGGGGCACGTCCAGGTACGCCAAGAACGCGCCAGCGTAGGTGCCCCGGTAGTCGGAGCGGTTCATCTCGATCTCGGTGCCGCCCGCCCGCACCGACATCGACAGCGTGCCATCCAGCAGCACGAACAGGCGGGTCGCGGGCTCGCCAGCGGTGTACATGGTCGTGCCGGCCGGGTAGCTCCTGACCTCGCCGCGCTCCGCGAGCCAGGCGAGCTGCTCGTCGCTCAGCTTCTCGAACAGGAACAGCTCCCGGAGCGCCTCGGCGCCGAGCCGCTCGGTCACTGGGTCTCCAGGTAACGGTGGACGAGCTGGATCGCCGTCGCCCCTTCACCGACCGCGGAGGCGACCCGCTTCACCGAGTTGGCGCGCACGTCGCCGGCGGCGAAGATCCCTGGCACGCTGCCCTCCAGGTAGTAGGGGTCCCGGTTCAGCGGCCAGCCCGTTGGCCGCTTCCCGCCGACCAGCAGGTCTGGGCCGGTGAGCAGGAACCCCTTGGGGTCACGCTCGATCACGCCGTCGAGCCATTCGGTGCACGGCGCCGCGCCGATGAACACGAACAGGAAGCTCGCCGGCACCTCCTCCACCGTGCCGGCGCGGGTGTCGCAGAGGCTGAGCCGCTCCAGGTGCTCCTGGCCCGCCGCCCCGACCACCTGGGTGCGGGGTCGCACCTCGATGTTGGGCGTGTCGCGGATCTGGCGGATGAGGTAGTACGACATGGACTGCTCCAGGCCGTCCGCGCGCACCAGCAGCGTGACCCGCCGCGCGTGCCTGGACAGGAACACCGCCGCCTGGCCGGCGGCGTTGGCGCCCCCAACCACGTAGACGTCCTCGCCGGCGCAGGCGGGCGCCTCGGTCGCGGCCGACCCGTAGAACACCCCCAGGCCGGTGAGCTGGTCGGCGCCGGGCACATCGAGCTTGTGGTAGGCGACACCGGTGGCGAGCACCACCGTGTGGGCGGCGACCTCGCTGCCGTTGGCGAAGCGGACCACGCGGGACGACCCGCGCACCTCGAGGCCGGCGACGCTGCGGGCGGTGAGGATCTCCGCGCCGAACTTGTGGGCCTGGCGACGTGCCCGGTCGGTGAGCTGCGCGCCGCTGACGCCGTCGGGAAAGCCGAGGTAGTTCTCGATCCGCGAGCTCTGGCCCGCCTGCCCGCCGGTGGCCTGCCGCTCGAGCAGGACCGTGCGCAGCCCCTCTGACGCGGCGTACACGACCGCGCCAAGCCCGGCGGGCCCACCGCCGACGATCACCGTGTCGTAGAAGTCAGTGGCGGGCGTGGTCGACAGGCCCACCCGGGCGGCCAGCTCCTCGACGCTCGGGTCGACCAGGGAGTCGCCGGCGGGCGTCACCACCAGCGGGATGCTGGTGGCGTCGAGCCCGGCAGCCTCGAGCAGCCCCTGGCCCTCCGGCTGCTCGACGGTGAGCCAGCGGTACGGCACCGAGTTCCGCGCGAGGAAGTCCCGGACCTCGAACGAGCGCGCCGACCAGCGGTGCCCAACCACCTGGGTCTCGGTGACCGGCTTGTCCCCGGTGACGAGCCACAGCTCGATCAGCGCGTCGACGACCGGGTAGAGCTTCTCCTCAGGCGGGTCCCACGGCTTCAGCAGGTAGTGGTCGAGGTCCACCACGTTGATCGCCTGGATCGCGGCGTCGGTGTCGGCGTAGGCGGTCAGCAGCGCCCGCCGCGCATGCGGGAACAGGTCCATGGCCTGCTCCAGGAACTCCAGGCCGCTCATC
>DASYUT010000252.1 GCA_036000965.1 Actinomycetes bacterium | reverse complement strand
GACCACGAACAGCACCAGGTTGCCCTCGCGGCCCTCGCGGACCTTCTCCCGGAGGTCCTGGGCGCGCGGGCGCGTGCCGGCGCCGCGCGCGGCCGCCGCGCGGATCGTTGCGGCCAGCGCGACGTCGCGCACCCGGTCCCGTGGGACCCGGTCACCGACGTGCCGCCCGCGCTCGGCCGGGGCGGGTGAACGCCGCCCGAGCGGTCCCGCCGGGCGCTGCTCCGGCCGGCCCAGGCGCAGCAGCGCCGGCCGGAACATCGCCCCGGTGGGCAGGCGGGTCTCCCCCACCCCGGCGGGTGCCCGCTGCCGCCCGGGCTCCGGGTCGGCGTCGGTGGGCTCCGCGGGCAGCCGGCTCCCCCCGGGACCACCCGGGCCACCGGGCTCGCCGGGGCCGCCGGGGCCGTCGGGACCGCCCCGGTCGTCGGGACCGCCCGGGCCGCCGGGATCGTCGGAGTCGTCGGGACCGCCGGTGCCGCGTGGACCACCCGGGCCATCGGAGTGGTCGTGGTGGTCGGGGTCGCGCGGGTCACCCGGGCCATCGGGATGGCCGGGGTCGTCGGCGAACGGCTCGAGGGCGCGCTCAAGCGTCTCCGGGTCCACCTGCGGCTCCTCGAACGGGCCGCGGCGGCGGCGGTGCGGGAGCGCGAGCAGCGCCGCGGTGCGCACGTCGTCGATGCCGACCAAGGTCCGGCCGTGCCAGGCGGCGAGGGCGGTGGCCGTCTTGGCGGTGACGATGTCGGGCCGGAGCCCGTCGACCTCGAACGCCGTGCAGGCGGCCACGACCGCTTCGAGGGCCCGCTCGCCCAGGGTGACCTCGGCGAGCAGCGTGCGCGCGGCGCGGATGCGGGCGGCCACCTCGCGGTCGGCGCCGGCCCAGGCGGCGGCGAACCCGGCCGGGTCGGCCTCGTAGGCCAGGCGGCGCCGCACCACCTCGGCCCGCTCGGCCGGGTCCCGGGAGGCACGCACCTCGGCGGTCAGCCCGAACCGGTCCAGGAGCTGCGGGCGCAGCTCCCCCTCCTCGGGGTTCATGGTCCCGACGAGCTGGAAGCGGGCGGCGTGGCGGACCGAGACGCCTTCGCGCTCGACGTGGTTGGTGCCCATCGCGGCGGCGTCGAGCAACAGGTCGACCAGGTGGTCGCCGAGCAGGTTCACCTCGTCGACGTACAGGACGCCCCGGTGAGCCCGGGCCAGGAGGCCCGGCTCGAACGCGCGCCTTCCCTCGGCCAGGGCCCGCTCCAGGTCCAGCGACCCGGCCACCCGGTCCTCGCTGGCGCCGACCGGCAGCTCCACCAGCCGGGCGGGCCGGACCTCGGCGGCCCGGTCGGGCCCGTGCGGCCCATCCGGGCAGGCCGGGTCGGGCGCGTCCGGGTCGCAGGCGAAGCGGCAGCCCGCCACGACCCGCACGTCGGGGAGGAGCGCGGCCAGCCCGCGCACGGCGGTGGACTTGGCGGTGCCCTTCTCGCCGCGGACCAGCACCCCGCCGATGGCAGGCGACACCGCGTTGAGCAGCAGGGCGAGGCCGAGCTCGTCGGCGCCGACGAGCGCGGAGAACGGGTAGGGCGGTTCAGCCGGGCGCACGGTCTTCGGGGTCTCCCTCCAGCTCACGGTCTTCAAGGTCCGCCTCAAGCGCACGGTCTTCAAGGTCTCCCTCCAGCGCACGGTCTTCGAGGTCTCCCTCCAGCTCGAGGTAGGCGGCGCGGAGGCGCTCAAGAGTGCCGGGGTCGGGCTCGGCCCACAGGCGGCGGTCGGCAGCTTCCAGCAGCCGCTCGGTCACCGCCCGCAGCGCCCACGGGTTGGACTGGCGCATGAACGCGCGGACCTCGGCGTCGAACACGTAGCGCTCGGAGAGCTGCTCGTACATCCAGTCCTCGACCACCCCGGCGGTGGCGTCGTAGCCGAACAGGTAGTCGACGGTTGCCGACAGCTCGAACGCGCCCTTGTAGCCGTGGCGGCGCATCGCCTCGATCCACTTGGGGTTGGCGACCCGGGAGCGGAACACCCGGGCGGTCTCCTCGCGCAGGTCGCGGGTGCGGGGGCGGGCGGGGTCGTGGGAGTCGCCGATGTAGGCCTTTGGCGACTGCCCGGTGAGCGCGCGCACGGCCGCGACCATACCGCCGTGGTACTGGAAGTAGTCGTCGGAGTCGAACAGGTCGTGCTCGCGGGTGTCGGTGTTCTTGACCGCGACCCGGATGCGGCCGAAGGTGCGCGCCATGTCGTCCCTGGCCTCGACCCCGTCCAGGCCGCGCCCGTACGCGTAGCCGCCCCAGGTCGCGTAGACCTCGGCCAGGTCGGCGTCGGTCTGCCAGTTGCGCGCGTCGATCAGCGGGAGCAGCCCCGCGCCGTAGGCGCCCGGCTTGGAGCCGAACACCCGCGCGGTGGCCCGCCGCGGGTCCACGCCGGCCGCGAGGTCGGCGTGCACGGTGGCGGCGACCGGGTTCTGCCCGGCGGGCTCGGCCGACTGCCCGGCCACCAGCGCCACCGCGTCGTCCACCAGCTGCACCAGGTGCGGGAACGCGTCGCGGAAGAAGCCGCTGATCCGCACGGTCACGTCGACCCGGGGCCGGCCGAGCCGCTCGAGGGAGAGCAGCTCCAGCCCGGTCACCCGCCGGGTCTCGGGGTGCCAGACCGGGCGCACGCCGAGCAGGGCGAGGATCTCCGACACGTCGTCGCCGTGGGTGCGCATCGCCGACGTGCCCCAGACCACGATCCCGATCGAGGCCGGCCACTGGCCGGTCTCGCGCCGGTAGCGGGCGCAGAGGTCCTCGGCGAGCTTCTGCCCGACCTGCCACGACAGCTCGCTGGGCAGACCCTTGGGGTCCACCGAGTAGAAGTTCTTGCCGGTCGGCAGCACGTCGACCCGGCCGCGGGTGGGCGAGCCGGACGGGCCGGCCGGGACGTAGCGGCCGTCGAGCCCGTCGAGCAGCCGGACGATCTCCCGCTCGGTGCCGGCCAGGCGCGGCACCACCTCGGTGGCCGCGAAGCGCAGCACGTCGGCCACGGCCCCGTCGGCGAGCGCGCCGGCCACCGCCGGGTCCCAGCCCTTGGCGTCCATCGCCTCGACCAGCGCCCGCGCCTCGGCCTCGACCCGGTCGACCGCGGTCCGGTCCAGAGCGGCCTCGTCCAGCCCGAGGGCCTCGCGCAGGCCGGGCAGCCCGGCCTGGGGCAGGCGCAGGATCGCGAGCACGAGCCCGACGAGCGCCTCGCCGGCCGGGGCCTGCCCGAGCACGTGCAGGCCGCCGCGGATCTGGGCGTCCTTGATCTCGCACAAGTAGCCGTCGACGTGCAGCACGAAGTCGTCGAAGTCGTCGGGCTCAGAGTCGACCCCGAGGTCCCGGTGCAGCTCCGCCACGACCAGGAGCTGCCAGATGCGGGCCCGGACGGCGGGCACCTTGGCCGGGTCGAGGGCCGAGACCTGGGCGTACTCGTCGAGCAGCTGCTCCAGCCGGGCCAGGTCGTCGTAGGTCTCGGCCCGGGTCATGGGCGGGACCAGGTGGTCGACGATCACCGCGTGGGCGCGGCGCTTGGCCTGGGTGCCCTCGCCCGGGTCGTTGACCACGAACGGG
Organism: Actinomycetes bacterium; assembly: GCA_036000965.1. Classification (NCBI taxonomy): domain Bacteria; kingdom Bacillati; phylum Actinomycetota; class Actinomycetes; species Actinomycetes bacterium. The sequence goes on along the minus strand of DASYUT010000252.1, from coordinate 9,534 downwards.
TAGAGCAGCGGCAGGTCGCCGAGGACGGCGTCGGGCCCGCACGAGGCCGACAGCCCGAGGCTCTTGCCGGGCAGCCACTCGAGCGTGCCGTGCTTGCCGAGGTGCACGACGGCGTCTGCGCCCCACTCCTGGTCGAGCCAGCGGTAGGCAGCCAGGTAATGATGGGTGGGAGGCAGGTCGGGATCGTGGTAGATGGCGACCGGGTTCTCCCCGAACCCGCGCGGCGGCTGGATGCCCAGGAACACGTTGCCGAGCCGCAGCCCGGCGAGCACGAGGTCGTCGCCGTCGCGGTACAGCTCGCCGGGGGGCGGGCCCCAGTGCGCCTGGACCGCCTGGCGCAGGCCGGCGGGGAGCTGGGCGAACCAGCCGGCGTAGCGGGCCGGGTCCACCCGGGCCGGGTTGGCCGCGACCTGCTCGGCGGTGAGGAACTCCTCGTCGTACCCGCCGGAGGCGATCAGTGCGTGGACGAGCTGGTCGCCGTCCCAGCCCCGCTCGCGCCAGTCGCCGGTGTCGTAGCCGGCGGCGGTCAGCGCGTCGAGCAGCCGCACGGCCGACGCGGGGGTGTCCAGGCCGACCGCGTTGCCGACCCGGCTGTGCCTGGTCGGGTAGTTCGACAGCATCACCGCGACCCGCTTGGCCGCGTTCGGGATGTGGCCCAGCCTGGCCAGCCGGACCGCGATCCCGGCCACCCGCAAGGCTCGCTCCGGGTCGGGCACGTAGGTCACCGTGCCGTCCTCACCGGTCTCCTTGAACGAGAACGGCACGGTCACGATCCTCCCGTCGAACTCGGGCAGCGCGACCTGCATGGCCACGTCGAGCGGGGACAGCCCCGCGTCGGACGCCGCCCAGGCCGCGCGCGCGGAGGTGGCGCAGACGGCCTGGACCACGGGGACGCCGAGCGCCTCCAGCGCCGGCACCGACCACCCCTCGGCGTCCGCGGCGGTGCTGCCGCCCATCGCGAGCACGGTGAGGACCACCGCGTCGACGCCGCGGAGCAGCTCGAGCGCGGGCACCCGGCCGTCCCTGGGGCGCAGCGAGTAGGCGAACACCGGCAGCGCGTTCGCCCCCCGGGCCTCGACCGCGTCGCACAGCGCCCCGACGAATGCGGTGTTCCCGCTCATCCAGTGGGTCCGGTAGAACACGACCCCGACGGTGGGCCGCCCTGGGTCGCGGGGCCGCGCCCCCCAGACGCCTTCCTCGGGCAGGGCAGCGGGGGCGGCGAAGCCGAACCCGGTCCGCAGCAGCGTGTCGGCGACGAACCGGAACAGGTTGGCGGTGTTCTCCACGCCACCCTGGACCAGGTAGGCGAACGCGTCGGCGACGACCCCGGCGGGCGCGCTGGACAGCGCGGTCAGCTCGGCGTCGGGCGTGGCCTCGCCGGAGAACGCCAGCAGCGGGACGCCTGCTCGGGCGCAGCGAGCCCGGACCGCGTCGAAGCCGTCCCACGCCCGCCGCCCGCCCAGCAGGCGCACCAGCACGACCCGGGCGCCGTCGAGGGCGACCTCGGCGCTGACCGGGTTGGCGGCCCGCACGGCCGGGAACCCGCCGGGCAGGAGCCCGGCGGCCCGGCTCGCGGCGAGCACCTCGGTGTCGGCGGTGGTGAGGAACAGGATCATCGGCCGATCAGCCCGTTCGCCGCGAGGGACAGGGACCATCGCCCCATCAGCCCGCTCGGCGCGAGGGACAGGGATCATCGCCCCATCAGCCCGCTCAGCGCGTCGAGGTCGGCATGGTGGGCGATCAGGTCGCCGAGCGCGTCGAGGCGGGCCTCGCGCACCGCGGCGAACTCGGTGCGCTGCGGGACGAAGTCGAGGCCGCGCCGCTCGGCGACCCAGGCCAGCAGGGCGCGGCGCAGCGGGTCGCCCTCGAGCAGCCCGTGCCAGGAGGTCCCCAGCACCGCGCCGTCGGCGCAGCCGCCGTCCGGGTCGAGCAGGGGCGTGCCGCCGAGCACGCGGGTGTGACCGTGGCGGATCTCGTAGCCGGTGGCGGGCACGCCGAGCAGCGGGCAGGTGCCAGCCCGCCGGGTGAGGGTCTTGCCGGCCTCGAAGGTGGTCTCGACCGGCAGGAGGCCGAGGCCCTCGACGGTGCCGGCGCCCGACTCGACGCCGTCGTGGATCAGGCGGCCGAGCATCTGGTAGCCGCCGCAGATCCCGAGCACGGGGTCGCCGCGGCGGGCCCGGGCGGCCAGCGCGTCGCCGACCCCCCAGGCGCGCACCAGGGCGAGGTCGGCCACGGTGGCCTTGGTCCCAGGCAGCACGGCCAGGTCGGCGCGGGCGACGTCGACGGGGTCGTCGGTGTAGCGCACGCGCACGCCAGGCTCGGCCGCGAGCGCGTCGAGATCGGTGAAGTTGCTCATGCGGCGCAGGCGCACGACCGCGACGTCGAGCCCGGAGGCGGCCCCGGGCCCGCGCGGGGCGGGCCGCGACTCGAGCGCGAGGGAGTCCTCGACGTCCAGCCACAGCCCCTCCCGCATGGGCAGCACGCCGAGCACGGGACGGCCGGTGAGCTCGCGCAGCCGGTCCAGGCCGGGCCCGAGCAGCGCCGGGTCGCCCCGGAACTTGTTGATCAGCCATCCCTTGACCAGGGCCTGGTCGGCCGGCTCGAGCAGCGCGAGCGTGCCGTACAGGGCGGCGAGCACCCCGCCCCGGTCGATGTCGCCGACGACCACGACCGGCAGGCCGGCGGCCCGGGCCAGGCCCATGTTCACGAAGTCGTGGGCGCGCAGGTTGACCTCGGCCGGGGAGCCGGCGCCCTCGCAGATCACCACGTCGAAGCGGCCCCGGAGGTCGGCCAGAGCGGCGAGCGCGACGCCCAGCAACTCCGGCTTGCGGTCCTGGTAGGAGCGGGCGTCGGCGACCCCGTCGGGGTGGCCCATCACCACCACCTGGCTGGTGCGGTCGCCAGTCGGCTTGAGCAGGACCGGGTTCATCGCCGCCTCGGGTTCGACCCGGGCGGCGGCGGCCTGCATCGCCTGAGCCCGGCCGATCTCCGCCCCGTCAAGTGTCACGGCCGAGTTCAGCGCCATGTTCTGTGCCTTGAACGGCGCCACCTTGACGCCCTGACGGGCCAGCCAGCGGCACAGCCCGGCCGCCACCACCGACTTGCCCACCTCGGACGCGGTCCCGGCCACGAGCAGCGCGCCGCTCACCGACGCACCCCCGTCCCAGGCCAGGTCGCCTTCCCGGACGAGGCCGCCTTCCCACCCCAGGCCGCCTTTCCGCGCCAGGCAGTCTTCCCGGACCAGGCCGCCTTCCCACCCCAGGCCAGCTTCCGGCGCCCAGCCAGCTTCCGGCCCCAGGCCACCTCAACGCTCCAGGGCACCTTCCAGCGCCAGGCCACGCGACCCCTGGGCTCAGGCGTTGACGAGCAGCCGGCCTTCCCGCCCCAGGCCACCTCCCTGCGCCAGGCCACGGGGAAGCCCGCCGTGCCCGGGCGGCGCCAGCGTGCCGGCACCCGCCATCTGGTCGACGCGGCCAGGGCGGCCAGGGCCCCGACCGCGGTGGACAGCCGGATGGCGCGCCTGAGGTCGGCCGGGGTGGGAGGCGGCCCGTCGCCGAGGGGGCCGCGGACCTCGACCCGGCCGCCGTAGCGGTTGGCGCCGCCCAGCCGCACGCCGAGCGCGCCGGCGAACGCGGCCTCGCAGCGGCCGGCGTTCGGGCTGGGATGGCCGCCGCCGTCGCGCCGCAGGACCGCGAGCGCGCGGCGCGGGGAGCCGCCGACGAGCGGCGCGCACGCGGCGGCGAGCAGCGCGGTGGCGCGGGCGGGGGCCCAGTTGACCAGGTCGTCGAGGCGTGCTGCGGCCCAGCCGAACCGCTCGTACCGGGGCGAGCGGTACCCGACCATCGCGTCCAGGGTGTTGGCGCAGCGGTGGGCGACCACGCCGGCGGGCCCGGCCAGCGCGCCCCACAGCAGCGGCCCCACAACCGCGTCGGCGGTGTTCTCCGCCACCGACTCGGCGGCGGCACGGCACAGCTCGGCGCCGTCCAGGCCCGACGGGTCCCGGCCGCACAGCGCCGGCAGGCGCCGGCGCGCGTCCCCCAGGTCCCCCCGGGCGACGGCGTCGGCGACCGCGGCGGCCTCCCGGCCGAGCGACCTCGAGCCGAGCGCCGCCCAGGTCGCCAGGGCCAGGAGCAGGGCCCCGGGGCGGGCCGGGAGCCGCCGCTGCAGCACCCAGACTGTGGCGGCCGGGCCACCGACCAGCACCGCGACGTAGGCGGCGCCGGCGGCGCGGCCGTCGCGCCACAGCAGCTGCTCGAGGCGCCCGGCGAGCCGCCCGAACCCGGCCACAGGGTGGCCCCTGCGCGGGTCGCCGAGCGCCCGGTCGGCCACCCAGCCCGCCAGCAGCGGCGGCATCATCGGCGCACCGCCCGCGCCCGCCAGTTCCCGGTCACGCCCGCGGATGCCATCACCCAGGCACACGGGCTCCGGGTCACGCCCGTGGTGAGCTCCGCCCTGTAGCGTGGGCTCCCAGTCACGCCCGTGGTGATCCCCGCCCCGTAGCGTGGGCTTCCGGTCACGGCCTCGGTGGTCATCGCAGGCTCCCCGGCTCCCAGTTGAGCCGCACGACCCGCCACTCGTCGCCGACGGGATGCAGCTCGGTGACCGAGGCCGGGGCGACGTCGAGCCGCCAGAGGGCGGACGAGGGCAGCCCGAGCACCTCGCAGAGGGCGGCCTTGACGAGCCCGCCGTGGGTGAACGCGACGACCGTGCCGCCGAGGTCCCGCGCCCGGCCGAGCACCCGGGCGGCCCGGGCGCGCACGTCGCGGAACCCCTCGCCGCCGTGGGGCGCGCCGTCGGGGTCGGCGTACCAGGCCTTGACCGCGTCGGCGTCAACGATCTCGGTGGGGAGCGCGCCAGCCCAGCGGCCGAAGTCGCACTCGGCCAGGTCCCCGCAGGGCTCGGGCGCGAAGCCGGCCAGGCATGCCGTCTCCTGGGCCCGGGCGGCGAGCGAGGCCCAGCAGTGGTCGGCCCGCGGGAGCATCCCGCGCAGCGCCGCGGCCTGCTCCCCGCCGCCGCGGTCGAGCGGCTCGCAGCCGTCGACCGCCGCGGCACCGGTGGTCTGCGGGAAGCACGCCCGGCGGGTCGACGAGGTGGTCGCGTGGCGGACGAGGAGCAACCGGTTCACGACACCGTGGCACGGGCACCGGCGCGGACCGCGAGCAACCCGAAGAGCAGTGCCGTGCCGCCGTAGAGCGTGGCCTGGGTGGCGATCGAGGCGAGCCGGAACGACCACAGCAGCTCGGCCGGCAGCCTCACCGGCTCCCGGATGGCGGGCATGGCGGCCAGCACCGCGGCCGCCACGGCGACGACGCCCACCCCGACCAGGGTCTGGCGCACGGGCGCGGACAGGCGCGACGCGGCCAGCTGGCGGGCGGCGGCCCAGGCCGCGAGCGCGAGCAGCACGCCGATCGCGGCCAGGCCCAGGTACAGGGTGGTGCGCTGGCCGACCGTGGCCGGGTCGCCCACGGCGGGCGGGTTCGGCGGGTACTTGAGTGCGGGCAGCAGCACGACCGCGCCCACGGTGGCGGCACCGAGCTTGAGGCTGCGCTGCCAGTCGCTCCCCTCGACCCGGCCCACCGCCCACACGGACGCGACCGCGAACAGCGTGCCCACGGCCAGCCCGTACAGTGCGAGCCCCACGACGAGCCCCACCCGCTGGGCGGCGCGCGTCACCTCGAACGCCGGCGGCCCGGCGTCAGCGGTCCCTGCGGCGGATGTGGCGGCGGCAACCTCTTCCAAGCGGATCGCGGCCTGGACCCGTGGCTCCCCGATCGCGAACGACAGGAGCCCCGCGAGCAGGCCGGCGAGCGCGCCGGCGAGCAGGCCGCGCCGCACTGCGGCGGCGATCATCGGCGGCTAGTGGCAGGGGACGCCGAGCAGGTGGCGGGCGTCGTGGAAGAACTCGTGGAGCACACCGCCCTTGTCGGCGAGGGCGTGCGTCACGGGTGACGCGAGCGCGCCCTGGTCGAACCCGACGGCGTAGAGCACGAACTGGGCGAGCACGAGGGCGGCGAGCAACGGCACGGCCAGCTCGCGAAGGGGTATGCGCTCACCGTTCAAGGTGACCTCCTTGGGGAAATCCGTCGTCCCCAGTTGACGGAGGGGCGGCGGGCCAGTCTCCTGGCTCCCGGATCCTCGCTCACCCCGGCCTTCCCACCCGCGAGCAGTGGCCATGCTGGGGTTCGCTTCCCGGTCACAGTGGCGGGCCCGCGCCGGTCTCGCACCGGCTTCCTGGTTCCCACCGCCCAGCTTGCTGCGCTCAACCTAGCCCGGCGCGGGTGGCCGGGTCAAGCGCCGCGCTCCGCCCCCCGGGACGACCTGTTACCAGGTAGAGCCGTATGAGAACGCCTTCAGCGAGTCGTATGGGAGCGCCTCCAAGGTGCAGGCGTCAGCGCCTCAAGGCGCAGGCGTCAGCGCGGCTTGGTGGCGCCCTCGATGGCCGCGACCAGGCCGGGGATGGTGTGCTCTGGCGCGAGGGCGTCGACCCGGACGCCGCACGCGCCGGCCGCCTCGGCGGTGTCCGGTCCGAGGACGGCGACGCGCACCCCGGGCGGCGGCGGCCCGCCGTAGGCGCCGAGGAACCCGGTCACGGTGGAGGGAGAGGTGAACGCCACCCAGCCGACCTCGCCCGCGTCCACCCGCTTGCGCAGGTCCGGGTCGAGGTCGCGGGGCACCGCCCGGTAGGCGACCACCTCATCCACCGCCCAGCCCTTGCTCCGCAGCGTCGCCGCCGGCTCCGGGCCGGACGGGTCCCCCCGTGGCAGCAGGACCGCCGGCGCCTGGGAAGGGCCGGCCGTGCCCGCGACGCCGGCGGCGCCCGGCCTCTCGCCTTCGGCGCCGGCCCGGGGGTCCGGCGCAGGAGGCGGCGGGAAGGCGGCGGCCAGGGACTGGTCGTCGCGCCCGGCCTCAAGGAGCAGGTCGGGCACGATCCCCCAGGCGCGCAGTGCGGCCTCGGTGGCCGGGCCGGCCGCGGCCACGCGGGTGCGGGCGAGGGCGCGGACGTCCAGGCCCGCCGCCTCGACCCGGCCCCGCAACGCCTCGACCCCGTCGCGGCTGGTCAGCGCCGTCCAGCGGTAGGCCCCGGCGGCCAGGGCGGCCACCGCCCGGTCCAGCGCGGCGGGCGAGGGGGCCGGGCGCACCTCGACCAGGGGCAGCTCGAGCGGCTCGGCGCCCCGCTCCCGCAGCAGCCCGGCCAGCGTCGCCGCCTGCCCGCGCCCGCCGGGCCCATGCGCCTCCCCGCGCCCGCCGGGCACGAGCACCACCTGGCCGGCGAGCCGGCGCGGCCGTACCCAGCCGGTCCGCCCGGTCAGCGCGGCGACCTCCCCGACGACCAGCATCGCGGGCGCGCCGACCCCGGCCGCCCCGGCGTCGTGGGCCACCTCCCCCAGCGTCGAGCGGATCACCCGCTGGCTCGGCATGGTGGCCCGCTCGACCAGCACGGCCGGGGTGGCCGGGGCGCGCCCGGCCCCGAGCAGGCGCCCGGCGACCCGCTCCAGGCTCCCGACGGTCATGAGCACGCACAGCGTCCCCACCCGGGCCAGCGCCTGCCAGTCCACGCTGGTCTCGGGCCTGTCCGGCCGCTCCTGACCGGTCACCACAGCGAACGCCGCTGCCAGCTCGCGGTGGGTGACCGGGATGCCGGCGTAGGCAGGCCCGGCGATCGCGGAGGTCACCCCGGACACGACCTCGAAGCGCACCCCAGCCTCGGCGCAGGCCTCGGCCTCCTCCCCGCCCCGGCCGAACACGAACGGGTCGCCGCCCTTGAGGCGCACCACCCGCTTTCCCGCGCGGGCGCGCTCGACCAGCAGCCGGTTGATCTCGGCCTGGGGCAGGCGGGCGCGCCCCGGGTACTTGCCGACATCGACCCGCTCGCAGTCGTCGGGCGCGAGGTCGACCAGGCCGGGGGGGATAAGCCGGTCGTAGGCGAGCACCTCCGCCCTGGTGACCAGCTCCAGGCCGCGCACCGTGACCAGCCCCGGATCGCCCGGCCCGGCCCCGACGAGGGAGACGACCCCGCGCGCGGTCCCTGCCTCGGCGTCGAAGAGCGGCATGTGCGTGACCTTGTCGGGAACCCGGGTCGGATCTTACAAGTCGATCGCAGCAAGCCAGGGAGCAAGCTCCGTCTCGCCTGTGAGGGGCGCGGGCTGCCGCTGACCGCGGTGGTGATCGCTGCCAACGTCTCCGACGTGACCACGCTGGCGGCGAACGACTACGCTACGCGTAACGTCAACGACCCAGCGCCGTGCAGATGCAGAAAGGTGCCCCCGTGACCGACAGCTCGTCCATCCCCAGCCAGCAGCCGGTCGAGATCAACACCAGCGTGGCGCACTCAGCCAGGGTCTGGAACTACTTTCTCGGCGGCAAAGACAATTTCCCCGCCGATCGCGAGGCCGGTGACCTGGCTCTTGCCCTCATGCCGAGCCTCGTCGAGGCCGCCCGCGCCGACCGGGAGTTTCTGGTTCGCGCTGTCCGGTACCTTGCCGGCGAGGCGGGGATCCGCCAGTTCCTCGACATCGGCACCGGCCTCCCCACCGCCAACAACACCCACGAGGTCGCCCAGGCGGTCGCGCCGGAGTGCCGCATCGTCTACGTCGACAACGACCCCATCGTGCTGGCCCACGCCCGCGCCCTGCTCACCAGTGCTCCCCAAGGCGCCACTGACTACATCCACGCCGACCTGCGCGAACCCGACAAGATCTTGCGGGCCGCCGCTCGGACATTGGACTTCGACCAACCGATCGCGCTCATGCTGCTGGGAATCGTGAACTTCATCATCGACGACGACGAGGCGCACGCGATCGTGAACCGGCTCCTGGACACCCTACCCCCAGGCAGCTACCTGGCGATGACCCATCCCACCAAGGAAGTCCACGGCGAGGCGGTGGAAGAGGCCATGCGGCGCTGGAACGAGAGCGGCGCGGCCCCAATAACCGCACGCAGCCGCCACGAGCTTGCTGCTTTCTTCGACCGCCTGGAGCTGCTGGAGCCCGGCGTGGTCTCGTCTTCGCAGTGGCGGCCTGACCCTGCCAACAGCGGCGTCATTGCCGAGGTGGCTGAATACTGCGCCGTCGGGCGCAAGCCCTGACACGTCGTTTGACACCTGGGCCGGCGGCCGGCTGCTCGTCGGCGACGCGGTCGAGCTGGCGGTGACCGGACGGACCGAGCGTGCGTGATGGTCGGCCTCGCCCAGGAGGTACCCGGAGACAGGCGCATCCTCCGACGGTCGGGGACGCCAACAAGCTCTGCCTGGGCGTGTACGCCGACGTCGTCCACCCCGGGCGGGTGCAAGCCGGCGACCAGGTGCACCTGTCCCGGCCTGGCTAGACGTGCGCCAGCCCGGCCGGGTGGCTACGGGATAGCTACAAGCTCCTTCGACCACGCCGACAGCGCGCGGATCGCGGCGGCGACCTCGACGGGGACCGGCAGCCCACGGGCGGTCGCCTCCACCCACAACGCCGACAGCAGCTGCGCGGCGCCGTGGGCGCCCACCGCCAGCTCCCACCGTGCCGTGGGGACCGGGCGGCCCCCACCCCG
>DASYUT010000251.1 GCA_036000965.1 Actinomycetes bacterium | reverse complement strand
GGGGGGCTGGGGGTGGGGGGTTGGGTGGTGGCGCGCAGCACGGCGCTGGCGCCCCTGCCGAGCGCTCGGGGGACCGCGGCCAGGGAGAACCCCGGCGACGCCGAACCAGCCAACACCGCCAACACAAGCAGCGCGGCGACGGCGGCGCCGCCCTTGAGCCTGGCACGCCTCACCGCGTCAGGCCACCGCCCAGCCGGACTTGCCCAGCTTCACAGTCACGTAGGCGGTGGGCATCCTGCCCGCGCCTGCGTCGGCCATCACGAGGACCCGTGCCTCGCTGGCGCCGACCCGCTGCTGCTGCAGGGCCTCCACCCTGTCACGAGCGACGTGCTGGGTGCGGGCGAACCAGTCGGCGGCGACCTCCTCGGGCCGCCGCCCGACCTGCCGGGCCACGGCCCCGCTGGTCGCCTTGTGCAGGGCCGACGTGCGCTCCACCGTGGCCGCACCGGACCTGGCAGCCGGCAGGCTCCTGGCCCCGGGCGCGTCGGCGTTGTCGTACAGCGAGCTGACGATCGACCCGAGCACGACCATCAGCACGGCCACGGCGGTGAGCCGGCGGCCCAGCGGGCTGGCCAGCACCCGGACCGGGACGAGCAGGAGCTGGGCCGCGGCGCGGATGCCAGGCCCGAGCGGCTCCCCGGCGCCCGGGGCCAGCCCGGCGACGCCGGGACGGGCACGCCGAACTGCGGTTGCGTGCGCGTTCATCTTGGATCACTCCCCAGTTGCATTGACGTACGCCGCCTTGCGCAACCTGCGGCGACGAACGATCCACCAGCGGCTGAGCACGGCGAACAGCAGCGGCCACGTGGATCCCGCGAGCAGCATCCCGACGTACTCGTCGGAGGAATGCAGGGCGTTGGCCACCCGCATCACGGCCAGGGAGGCCAGGGACGCGAAGGCCAGCACGAGCGCGGAGGCAAGAAGGGGAAGGAGCCACCATCGGATCACGGCACCGCGCCGGCGCGGGCCGTCAACCGTCAGCGGGACGGCGAACGGCGCGGCCAGGCAGAGCAGGAACAGCAGGGTCTGGGCGCAGGTCGCCAGCATCGCCAGCACGCCCAGGGCGACGGCGAACGGCAGCACGTAGCCGAGGGCCGACGTGGCGATGAACGCCCGCTCCGGGCCGCGCCTGCCGATCGCCCAGTCGTTCACGCCGCTGACGTTGCGGCGCAGGACGCCGAGCACGCCACCCTTGCTCGACGGGTCTGCCTCGGCAAGCACCGACGTGCCCGTCTGGAGGCGCGACAGCGGCTGGGCCACGAACGAGGTCCAGTAGCGGGTGGCGAGCCGCTGGTGGGCCTCGTCGGCGCTGCGCGCCCCCCTGGTCTCACCGTTCGGCGCCACCTGTGCGACTGCCCCGAGCATGACGTTCGGGATGCCCACACCCGGCTTGGCGGCGAGCCGCATGGCCCCCTGCGGCTTGGTCACCAGCAGCGTGGCGCCCAGCACGAGCATGATGGCCAGCAGCCAGGTGCGGGCCGAGGGCCGCCTGAGGATCCCGTAGCCCAGCAGCGCGAGCAGGACCAGCTGGGTGCCGCCCTCGAGCAGCGGGCGGTGACCCTCGCGCCAGCCGCCCACGCCGTCCGCCGTGCGCCCGCCGACAAGGAAGTCGAACAGGTTGAAGCGGTAGACGTCGCGCTGCCGCTCGATGGACGAACGGGCGAGCCACCCGGTGGCCCGGACCGCCGCCCGCGCCCAGGAGTTCAGCACGCCCCCGCCGGCGATGTCGACGAGCTCGTGCTGGTAGCTCCATGGTGCGCCGCCAGGCGCGGAGCCGGCGTCGCGGCTCGGGTGGATGACGATCACCACGGCCAGCAGCACCGCCGCGGCGACCATGTAACGGACCAGCACGACGCGGAACTGCCCGGCGACCCCGCGGTCAGCAGCCAGCGGGACGGTCCGGATGGACGCGTCCCGCGAGCGGTCGCGGTGCTTCTGGGCGGTGATGCTCACGGCTTCCCCTTCACGTGAACAGCGCGCGTTGCGTCGAGCTGCGCTCGAACATACGTTCGAACAAAACATATGTTCTGCCTATTGGGCGTCCACGTCAAGCTGGGTTTTCGCCCTTCGCCGCGCCGCTATATCGCTATCCCCTTGGCTCCAGTCCGGCCTGTCCGATGCGTTCCGAACGTGCGCCGGCGATCGCGCCGTAGGGAAGCGGCGGCGTAACCACCGCCTCCTCGATGAGCCGGTAGAACAGCAGGCCGCGGTGGGTGGCCGAGCGCCGGTTGAACCGGAAGGTGAACTCGTCCAGGTACCAGTCCAGCTGGGCCGGTGACGCCGCGCCCTGGTGGGTCCCGGCAAGCCACCGTCTGAGCAGGCGGGAAACCAGGTCGACGAAGGCCAGGGACCGCCGCTCGGCCCGGCCGCGCGGCTGGGCCGTGTAGCCCCGCTCACGCAGGACGCCGACGAGCCCGGAGTCGGCCGTGCGGACCACGGCGCCGGGCTCCACCGCCCAGGCAACGAACGCGGCCAGGCCGGCCGTCCCGCCTGCCACCTGCTGCATTCGCACCCTCCCCGGCTCGTCGCCGCGGTCCTCGACCGCCAGCGCGACCACGCTGCGCCGCCCGACCGGGGTCTCGCCGACCTCGACCACGCCGGAGAGCCGGGGCCGGCCCGAGCGGACCATGGCGCGCCGGTAGCGGTGCAGCAGCATCCAGGCGGTCTCGTAGCTGGCCAGACCGAGGCGGCGCTGCAGGTCGGCAGCTGAGACACCCTGCTCGGCGGTGGCGATCATCCAGGCCGCCGTGAACCAGCACGACAGCGGCGTGCGGGTGCCCTGGAACAGGGTGCCGGACGTGACCGTCGTCTGGTGCTGGCAGGACGGGCAGACGAGCCGGCGGCGCGAGCCACGCCACGGCTGCCTGGCGACCGCGCCGCACGCCGGGCAGACGAACCCGTCCGGCCAGCTCAGCCGTTCCAGGTAGCGCGCGCAGGCGTCGTCGTCAGGGAACAGCTCGCAGAACTCTGCCCAGGTGCGGGGGTAGTCCCGGCCGGGCTCGGGCATCGCGGCCCGCTGGCGCTCAGCCTCCGGAGGTCCAGAGGCCGCCCCCGCTGGGCCTTCGCTCCCTGGGGGGCCGGTGGGCCCTGCCACTGGGCGTTGGCTGCCTGGGGGACCGGTGGGCGCTGCCACTGCGCGTTCGCTCCTCGGAGGGCCGGTAGGCGCTGCCACTGCGCGTTCGCTTCCCGGGGGGTCGCTTGGCGCTGCCATCGGGACCTCGGTGGGCGGTCCGCCGGTCCTGCCAGGCTACAGGGGGCCGAGCCGGTCCGCCGGCCAGACCCGCACGACGGCCCGGCCGACCAGGGCGGAGCGGGGGACCTGGCCGAAGACCCGGGAGTCGGAGGAGTCCTGGCGGTTGTCGCCCATCATCCAGTAATGGTCGGGCGCGATCCGGACCGGACCGAAGTCGTCGGTGAACGTGCGGGGGGGCAGGTAGGGCTCTTCGACCGGGCCGCCGTTGCGCCACAGCCGGCCGTCGCGGCCCTCCACCACGTCGCCCGGGAGCCCCACCACCCGCTTGATCAGGTCCTCGCTGCCCGGCGGGGTGCCGCCGAAACCCTGGGCCACCGCCCGCCGCATCCACGAGAGGGCGCCCGAGTCGGCCCGGTGGCGCGCGAAGGTCGGCCGCAGGAACACCACCACCTCCCCGTGCTCGGGTGCGCCGAGCCGGTAGGAGAGGCGGTTCACGACCACCCGGTCGCCGACTTCGAGGGTCGGCGCCATCGACCGGGACGGGATGAAGAAGGCCTGCACCAGGAACCCTTTGACCAGCACCGCGAGCACGATGGCGGTGAGCACGAGCAGCGGCAGCTCGCCCCACTGGCCCTGGTGCCCGCGCGCGTGCCGGGGGTGCCGGCTGGAGGCCCGGGGGTGCCGGCTCCCGTACCGCTCCACCCGGGTCGCTCTGGTCGGCGTGTGGTGCAGTTCCTCCACTCCCTTTCGTCCCGACGGGGGTGTCCGAGCCGCCTGCGCGTCTTCCGGCCGTCGGCGCGCTCGGGCGTGCGGGGGACCGACCTTCGTCACGGGGGGGCCGTGCGCCGACCGGGGAGCCATTGTCGCGCATCCCGCCGACAATGGGGGAGTCCAGGGTGCCGCCTGGCCTGGGGCCCAGCCTCAGCCCTGGCACCCGCCCGGACCGTACGGGTACCACCAGGCCTTGCGGTCCGCCGAGGGGCCAACCGAGCAAGAGCCGGCGCGGCAAGGAGAGACGAATCGGCCGGTCGGACCCCGTCCCCCACTCCGAGCAGAGCAGTCGCAGCGAACGGGGTCCGACCGGCCGCCCCACGCCGCGCCTACGGGTTCCCGCGCTCGGCCGAGGCGATGGCTGCGTCCAGCACGTCCAGCCCCTCGTTGAGCAACCCCTCCTCCATCACCAGCGGGGCGAGGATGCGGACCACGTTGTCGTGGATCCCGGCCTTGAGGGTGAGCACGCCGTTCCGGGCCGCCTCGGCCAGGACCTGGCTCGTTGCGGCCTTGGCCGGCTCCTTGGTGTCCCGGTCGGTGACCAGCTCGAGCCCCATCATGGCCCCGAGCCCGCGCACCTCCCCGACGAGGCGGTGGCGCTCGCCCATCTCGCCCAGGCGGCGGCCGAGGATCTCGCCCATCCGTCTGGACCGTTCGAGCAGGTCGCCGTGCTCGAACAGCTCGATGGTGGCCAGGGCGGCCGTGCAGGCCAGGGGGTTGCCGCCGTAGGTGCCGCCGAGGCCGCCAGGTCCGGGGGCGTCCATCAGCTCCTGCCTGCCGGTGACGGCGGCCAGCGGCAGGCCGGCCGCGATGGACTTGGCCGACAGGGTGAAGTCGGGGACGACGCCCGGGGTCTGCTCGACCGCGTAGAGGGTGCCGGTGCGGCCGAAGCCGGACTGGACCTCGTCGGCCACGAACGGGATGTCGAGGTCACGGCAGATCCCGGCGATGCGCTCGAGCCATCCGGGCGGCGGGGCGATGAACCCGCCCTCGCCCTGGACCGGCTCCACCAGCACCGCGGCCACGTTCTGGGCGCCGATGTGGACCTTGATCTCCTCCTCGACGTAGTCGGCGCAGGCGATCCCGCACGACGGGTAGGCGAGATGGAAGGGGCAGCGGTAGCAGTACGCATAGGGGACCCGGTAGACCTCGCTCGGGAACGGGTGGTAGCCCTGCTTGTAGGGGTCCACCTTCCCGGTCATCGCCAGCGCCAGCAGCGTGCGCCCGTGGAAGGCGTTGTCGAACACGACCACGCCCTGGCGACCGGTGGCGGCCCTGGCGATCTTGACCACGTTCTCGGTCGCCTCCGCACCCGAGTTCACCAGGAAGGTCCGCTTGTCGTAGTCGCCCGGGGCAAGTCGGTTCAGCGCCTCGGCCACCGCCACGTACGGCTCGCTCATCAGCGCGTGCTGGCAGGTGTGCAGGTAGCTGTCCACCTGGGCCTTGATCGCGGCGACGACGCTCGGCGGGGTGTGGCCGACGTTGAGGACGCCCAGCCCGCCGGTGAAGTCGATGAAGCGGTTGCCGTCGACGTCCTCGATGACGGCGCCGTGGGCGGCGGCGGCGTACAC
Organism: Actinomycetes bacterium; assembly: GCA_036000965.1. Classification (NCBI taxonomy): domain Bacteria; kingdom Bacillati; phylum Actinomycetota; class Actinomycetes; species Actinomycetes bacterium. The sequence continues at coordinate 17,286 of DASYUT010000251.1, read as the reverse complement.
CGGGGTCATCGTGCCGACGCCCCGGGCCACCGCCCTGCGCCTGCGCTCCTGCAGCGCCTGGCTGGCCGGGCCGGGCACGGCGCCGACGAGCTTGCGCTCCTGGGGCATGGTCACGTTCGCTCCTCTCGTCGAGCCTGCCGGGGTCCTCGAGGGGCCGGGCCCGCGGCCGCCGGCGGTCAGCCGGTCACCTTCGTCCGGGTGACGAGCGAGACCTCCATGAAGCGGCGGGCCAGCTCGGAGAAGTAGGGCCCGGGTGGCACCACGTCCTCGGGCGCGTACACGCCCGGCTTGTCGATGACCTTGTGGGCCAGGAACTGCGCCACGATGCTCGGCGGCACCCCGGTGTCGAGCTGCCCGGAACCCGCCTGCCAGGTCGGGTGGGGCCGGACCAGGCACTCGGCCAGCACCTCGGCGGTGCCGGTGGCGGTCTGGGAGGGCGGGGCGAGGGCCGGGTCCCCCGGCCCGGCCCGTCGCCCACGCACCCGCACCCAGATCGCCTCGGCGTCGTCGGCCTGCACCTCGGTTCCCTGGCGGTCCAGGGTCGCCGAGATCTGGTGGACCAGCAGCTCCCGCGGGATGACCTTGCCGCTGGGCAGGTCGACCGGGTCCGTGCCGGCCAGGCCGAGCCCGGTGAGCAGGGCCATGCGGTCCATGAAGTCGGGCGGGAAGCCGACCTTGAACGAGACCGTCTGCACGTCCCGCTCGGCGAAGTGCAGCGGCAGGGTGGCGACCTCGGAGTGCAGGGTGTGGCCGACCCGGACCCGACCCACCGGGGCCGGGAAGTCCAGCTCCTCCTGCTCGCTCATGGCCGGCACCGCGGCCCAGCGACCGCCCCGGAAGACCATGGCGGGCACCGAGAACTCGTCGAGCAGGGTGTGGACCGCGTACGGGAGCGGCAGGGGCGCGGTCGACTTGGTGAAGTCGGCGATGCCGAGCCGGACCTCGACCGCCTCCACGGTGGCCAGCTCCCGCGCGGCCAGCGCGGCCATCACGTTGGTGGTGCCGGGGCTCGCGCCCATGCCGGGGACCGCGGTGACCCCCGCGGCCACGAAACGGTCGTGCAGGCCGAGCTGCCTGCGGGTGGTGTGGAACAACCCGCCGAGGTCGACGTAGTGCGTGCCGGTGTCGGCGCACGCCTGCATGACAGGGACGTTGGTGGCGTGCCAGGCGCAGTTGGCGACGACGTCGACCTGCTCGAAGGCGCGGCGCAGGGCCTCCGGGTCGCCAGCCGACAGGGTCATGCCCTGGACGCGGGCGGTGCCGTTGGAGCCAGAGTAGGCCGCCGCCCAGCCGGCCGCCTCCCGGGCCCGCAGGCCGTCCAGGTCGGCCACGACTACCTCGTCCACGCCGTCGGACTCGGTCAGGTCGCGGATCGTCCAGCGCCCCATGGCGCCGGCGCCGCCGAGCACGAGCGCGCGCATCCTGCTCCTCGACGAGTGCCACCACGGTCCCGGCCGCCCCCGCCCGCGCAGCCCCGGTGCAGCAGAGAGCGGCTCCGGCGAGCAGGTTGACAGCATGGGCCCGGCCGAGGAAGGGCCCGGCCGTCCAAGCCTCCGCCGTCTGGTTTGTACGAACCGGCGATCCGAGGCTGGCAGACAGGCTCGCGCTGTGTACAGTTGTGCCTGGTGACCCGCACCCTCACCCCGGTCGCCCCGGGAGGCACCGTGCCCACGACCGTCGCCGACCTGCTCGCCATCGACGAGCTGTCGCTGCGCCTGGTCGCCGGGTCCAGCGGGGTCGGCCGCCCGATCCGCTGGGCCCACGTGTCGGAGCTGGACGACCCGACGCCGTTCCTCCGCGGCGGGGAGGTCCTGCTCACCACCGGCTTCGGCCTCAAGGGCGGTCCGCGGACCCAGGCCCGCTTCGTCGAGCGTCTCGCCAAAGCCAACCTGGCCGGCCTTGGCCTGGGCCTCGGCTTCGCCTTCGGGTCCACCCCCGCCGCGGTCGCCGAGGCGGCCGAGGCGGCCGGCTTCCCGCTGTTCGAGGTGCCGTTCGAGGTGCCGTTCATCGCCATCACCGAGGCGCTGTTCTCGCGGCTCATCAACGAGCAGTACCTGCTGCTGCAGCGGGCCGGCACGGTGCAGCAGACCCTGTCCCGGCTGCTCGTCGAGGAGGCCGGGCTGGACGCCCTGCTCGGCGCCTACGCCCGCATGACCGGGACCACGACCCTGCTGTACGACCTCCACGGCGAGGTGCTGGCCGGCTCCCCGGACGCCGCGCGGCTCATCGACCCCAGGGCCGTCTGGGCCGAGATCCAGGCCCTGCGGCCCGAGGGCAACGAGTTCTCGGTCACCCTGTCCGGCCGCGACGGCTGCCGCTCGCTGCTGCCCATCCTGGTCGGGGGCTCGCCCAGCGCCTTCCTGGTCATGGCCCGCAGGGAGCGGCACGAGCCCTTCCACCAGGTGGTCTCCCACCACCTGGCCACCGCGATCGCGCTGGACTTGGCCAAGACCCAGGCGGTCGCCCGCACCGAGCGCCGGCTGGTCGGCGACTTCCTCGACGCCCTGCTCGAGGGGGAGCTCTCGGGCGAGGAGACCAGGCGGCGGCTGCGCTTCCTCGGCCTGGGCGGGTCGCCGGCCGTGGCCGTGCTGGTCGGCCGGCCGGTCGACCCGGACCCCGACCCCGAGGCGCAGCGCGAGGTCCTGCGCCGGCTGGTGGAGGACCGGCTGTCACGCCGTCCGGCGCCCTACGTCTGCAGCGTCACCGACGCCACCGTGGTTGCCCTGTTCGAGTCCGGAGACCTGGCGGAGGCCAGGGCGGCCGCGCAGGCCGTCTCCGATGGCGTCCAGGCCCGGGGGTTGGCCGCCCGCTTCGGCTTGGGTGCGCCCGAGTCCCAGCCCCGGGCCCTCCGCCGTGCCTACCAGGAGGCACGCTTCGCGCTGGAGGCGGCGGCCACGGTCGGCGCCGACGTCCCGGTGGCCAGCGTCGACAACCTCGGCAGCCACCGACTGCTGCTCGCCCTCCAGGAGGACGCCGCCCTGGAGGCCTTCTCGCGCGGCCTGCTCGCCTCGATCCGCGCCTACGACGAGCGCCAGCACGGTGACCTGGTGACCAGCCTGCGCACGTTCCTCGAGCACAACGGCAACTGGGAGTCGGCCGCCCGGGCCCTCGGCGTGCACCGCCACACCCTGCGTTACCGCATCCGCCGGGTCGCCCAGCTGACCGGGCGTGACCTCGACTCGGCCGCCGAGCGGGTCGAGTTCTGGCTCGCCCTGCAGGCCGAGCAGGTCCTGGCCGGCCGGCGCGGCCCCGCATAGCGGGCCGGTCAGGTAGCCGGTTTCGAAGGGATTGCGGGCCCTCCGGGGCTGAGCGCACCGTTTCTGCACCTGCGTGTGCCGATCCGGAGAAGTCGACCCCCGTCCGGCGCCGGTTCGTACATAGACGAACCCGCCGGTGGTGGTAACGTGCCGGGCGGCTGGTTCGGTCGTATCTTGCGGGGATCACCCGGCTCGCGCGCCCTCCCTGGAGCCCCCGCCGGGACCGGGGCGGTGGACGCCCGACAACCGTGGAGACGAGGGCCGATGGTGGAGGCGAAGGTGGGGACGGGCGCCGAGCGGGGCGCGGCCGGGCCGGACGCCGAGCTGCCAGCGATCGAGCTCCAGGGGGTCGTCAAGCAGTTCCCCGCCGCCAGCGGGGGCGTCCGGGCCGTCGAGCAGGTCGACCTCGCCATCGCCGAGGGCGAGTTCTTCTCCCTGCTCGGCCCGTCGGGCTGCGGCAAGACGACCACCCTGCGCATGATCGCCGGGTTCGAGGAGCCGACCAGCGGCCGCATCCTGCTCCACGGGCGGGACGTCGTCGGGGTCCCGCCCTACCGGCGCGACGTCAACATGGTCTTCCAGCAGTACGCCCTCTTCCCCCACATGGACGTGTTCGAGAACGTGGCGTTCGGCCTGCGCCGCAAGAAGGTGGCCAAGGGAGAGATCAGCCGCCGGGTGACCGAGATGCTCGAGCTGGTCGAGCTGACCGGCAAGGAGGGCAGGAAGCCGCGCCAGCTCTCTGGCGGCCAGCAGCAGCGGGTGGCGCTGGCCAGGGCGCTGGTCAACAATCCGCGGGCGCTGCTGCTCGACGAGCCGCTGGGCGCGCTCGACCTCAAGCTGCGCAAGGCCATGCAGCTCGAGCTGAAACGGATCCAGCGGGAGGTCGGCATCACCTTCGTGTACGTCACCCACGACCAGGAGGAGGCCCTGACCATGTCGGACCGCCTCGTGGTCATGGACGCCGGGCGGATCGAGCAGCTCGGCACGCCGCGCGCCATGTACGAGCGGCCGGCGACCCGGTTCGTGGCCAACTTCCTGGGCACCTCCAACATCGTCACCGGGCGGGTCGACGCGGACGGGGACGGCTTCGCCCTGACCGGCCTCGGCCCGGACGAGCGGGTGCTGGTCCCCGCGGGGGAGCAGGTCTACGCCGGCGAGCAGGTCGACGTCGCCGTCCGGCCCGAGAAGACGGTGCTCACACCGGCTTCGGAGCCGCCCCCGCCGGGCCACTGCGCGCTGCGCGGCACCGTCACCGACGTGGTCTACCTGGGGACGTCGACCAGCTACCGGGTGGTGACGGCGGGCGGCGCCGAGATGGCCGTGTACCGCCAGAACCTGGCCGCCCTGCCGGGCGCCGAGGTCACCCAGGCCCAGGAGGTGTGGCTGTCGTGGCCGCCTGACCACTCCTACGTGCTCGAACGCTGACAAGAGAAACGCCGACGGGAGAGAGGAACTCGCAGTGGACCAGGACAAGCGCCCCCCCCGGATCGACGCCGCGCTGCTCCGCGGGCTGACCCAGCCCCGCCTCACCCGCCGGGCGATGCTCAGGGCGGCTGGCGCCGGCGCCGGCGTGGCCGGTGTGTCGGCCCTGCTGGCCGCCTGCGGCGTCTCCGGCACCAACCAGGAGAACGAGAACAAGGCTCCCACCCCGGGCTTCTGGGACAGCCAGAAGAAGGCCGGCCTGCTCAACTTCGCCAACTGGCCGCTGTACATGGACGTGGAGAAGGTGGGCGGCAAGGAGACCCACCCCACCCTCGACCAGTTCACCAAGGAGACCGGCATCAAGGTGAACTACAAGGAGGTCATCGAGTCCAACGACACCTTCCTCGGCAAGATCCTGCCGTCGCTGCGGGCCGGGCAGGACACCGGCTGGGACCTGATCGTCATCACCAACGGCCCCCCGCTGTCCAGGCTGCTGCGCCAGAAGTTCCTGATCGAGCTCGACCAGTCGAAGCTGCCCAACTTCAGCAAGAACGCCGGGGCGGCGTTCAAGGAGCGCGACTACGACCCTGGCAACAAGTACACCATCCCCTGGCAGGGCGGCATGACCGGGATCGCCTACAACCCGAAGTTCACCAAGCGGGAGCTCACCAGCTTCGAGGACCTGTTCGACCCGAAGTTCAAGGGCAAGATCGGCATGTTCGGCGACGTCAACGACGCGCCCAACCTCACCCTGGCCGGGCTGGGCATCGACCCGGCCAAGTCGACCGAGGCCGACTGGAAGCGGGCCGCGGCCAAGCTCACCGAGCAGCGCGACAAGGGCCTGGTGCGCAAGTACTTCGACAACTCGGGTGAGGCCCAGGCGCTGGCGAGCGGGGACGTGTGGGTCTCGATGGCCTACTCGGGGGACGTGTTCCAGCTCAACGCCGAGAAGGGCCGGGAGGAGCTGAAGTTCATCGTGCCCAAGGAGGGCGCGATGCTGTGGACCGACAACATGTGCATCCCGGTCAAGGCCCAGCACCCGCTGGACGCGATCACCTACATGGACTACGTGTACCGGCCGGAGGTCGCGGGCGCGCTGGCCGCGTACATCACCTATGTCACCCCGGTGCCGGCCGCCAAGCAGGCGATCGAGGCCGAGGCGGCCAAGGCCAGCGGCGAGGACAAGGCCTCCCTCGAGGACGCGGCCAAGAGCCCGTTCGTCTTCCCCAAGGAGAGCGACCTGGCCAACACCCACAGCTACCGCGAACTCACGCCCGAGGAGGAGAAGACCTGGAACCGCCTCTTCCAGCCCATCTTCCAGTCCTGAGCGCCCCGTGAGCGCAGTCCTGAGCGCCCCGTGAGCGCCCGACCGAGGGTGGGCCGGACCCTCGCCCCGTACCTGCTGGTCCTGCCGGGCGGGCTCTGGCTCGCGGCCTTCTTCCTGATCCCCACCGCGGTCATGCTGTCGCTGTCGCTGCAGAGCGGCAGCGTCGAGGAGGGGTTCCGGCTCACCTGGCGGGTCTCCACCTACACCGAGGCGATCGGCCTCTACCACACCCAGCTGGTCCGCTCGGTGACCTACAGCGCGACCGTGACCGTGCTCGCCCTGGTGATCGCCTACCCGACGGCGTACTGGATCGCGTTCCACGGCGGCAGCCGCAAGTCGAGCTACCTGCTCCTGATCCTGCTGCCGTTCTTCGTGTCGTTCGTCATCCGCACCGTGTCCTGGCAGTTCATCCTGTCCGACCAGGGGATCGTGCTCGCGCCGCTCAAGTCGCTCGGCCTGCTGCCCGAGGACTTCCACCTGCTGGCCACGTCCGCGGCGGTGATCGGCGGGCTCACCTACAACTTCCTGCCGTTCATGGTGCTGCCGCTGTACGTGTCGCTCGAGCGCATCGACCCCAGCCTGGTGGAGGCCGCGAGCGACCTGTACGCGAGCAGGGCCCAGGGCTTCCTGCGGGTGACCCTGCCCCTGTCGCTGCCCGGCGTGTTCGCCGGCGTCCTGCTCACCTTCGTGCCCGCCGCCGCCGACTTCGTGAACGCGACCATCCTCGGCGGGCCGGGGACCACCATGATCGGCAACGTGATCCAGACCGAGTACCTCACCAACCTCGACTACCCGCTCGCCTCGGCGCTCTCCTTCACCCTGATGGCCGCCCTGCTCATCGGGGTGTTCGCCTACGCAAGGGCGCTCGGGACCGAGGAGGTCCTGGAGGTGAGCGCCGCGTGACCAGGGCGGGCGCAGGCGGACCGGAAGCGGGTCGCCGGCCAGGGGAGCGCCGATGAGCGTGGTGGGGGAGGCGGCGCGCCCGGAGGCGAACGGCAGCGCGGTGCCGCCCCGGGCCGCCCGCCGGGCGCGGCGCTGGCCCGGGCGGATCCTGCCCGTCTACACCTGGCTGGTCATCCTCTACCTGGTCCTGCCGATCATGGTGATGATCGCGTTCGGGTTCAACGACACCAAGAGCAGGCTGAACCTGACCTGGCAGGGGTTCACCTTCCACTGGTACCGCGACGTGTTCGCCAACCCGGCGCTCTCGGCCGCGTTCAGGAACACGCTGCTGGTCGCCGTGCTCACCACGGCCGTGGCCACCACGCTGGGCACGATGCTCGGCCTCGCCCTCGGCCGCTACCGGTTCCGGGGCCAGGGCGGGGTCGACCTGCTCATCTTCGCGGCCATCTCATGTCCCGAGCTGGTGCTCGGCACGGCCCTGCTCAGCCTGTTCATCACCCTGCAGGTGCCCCGCGGGCTCCTCACCATCCTGCTCGCCCACATCATGTTCAGCGTGCCGTTCGTGGCCGTCACCGTCCGGGCCCGGATGGCCGGGTTCGACGTCTCGCTCGAGGAGGCCGCCCAGGACCTCGGCGCCGACCCCTGGACGACGTTCCGCAAGGTGACCCTGCCGCTCATCTTCCCCGGGATCATGGCCGGGGCCCTGCTCGCCTTCGCCCTGTCGATCGACGACTACATCATCACGAGCTTCATCAACGGCCAGACCGAGACCTTCCCGATCTGGGTCTACGGCGCCACCCGCCAGGGCGTGCCGCCCCAGGTCAACGTGCTGGGGACCTTCCTGTTCCTGACCGGCGTGGGGCTCGCGGTGGCCAACGCCGTTGCCCTGCGCCGCCGCAAGCTGTAGCAGACTGACCAAGGCGAGGGTGTGACCTCGGGCCGCTCACGAAGGAGCACGGGATGCGCAGGCTGCAGAACTTCATCGACGGTGCGTACCGGGACGCGGCCGACGGCCGCACCGCCACGCTCGTCAACCCCTCCACCGGGGAGGGCTTCGCCGAGGCGCCGGTGTCGGGCGCCGCCGACGTGGAGGCCGCCTGCCAGGCGGCCGTGCGCGGGTTCGAGACGTGGCGCGACGCCACCCCGGCCGAGCGCAGCCGCGCCCTGCTGAAGATCGCCGACGCCATGGAGGCGCGCGGCGAGGAGCTGGTCCGGCTCGAGTGCGAGAACACCGGCAAGCCGTTCCAGCTCACCATGGACGAGGAGCTCCCGCCCATGCTGGACCAGATCCGGTTCTTCGCCGGCGCGGCCCGCGTGCTGGAGGGCCGCTCGGCCGGCGAGTACATGGCCGGCCACACCTCGATGGTCCGGCGCGAGCCGGTGGGGGTCTGCGCCCAGGTCACGCCCTGGAACTACCCGATGATGATGGCGGTGTGGAAGTGGGCGCCCGCGATCGCGGCCGGCAACGCGGTCGTGCTCAAGCCGTCCGACACCACCCCGGTGACCACCGTGTGGATGGCCGAGCTGCTCGGCGAGTTCCTGCCCCCCGGGGTGCTCAACGTCGTCACCGGGGACCGCGAGACCGGCGCCGCCCTGGTCAGCCACAAGATCCCGGCGATGGTGAGCATCACCGGCAGCGTCCGGGCCGGCAAGGAGGTCGCCCGCGCGGCCGCCGACGACCTCAAGCGGGTGCACCTCGAGCTCGGCGGCAAGGCGCCGGTGATCGTGTTCGACGACGCCGACGTGGCCGCGGCGGCCGAGGCGATCGCGGTCGCCGGATACTTCAACGCCGGCCAGGACTGCACCGCCGCGACCCGGGTGCTCGCCGGGCCCGGGATCCACGACGACTTCCTGTCCGCCCTGGTCGAGCAGGCCAAGGAGACCAGGACGGGCGCGCCCGACGACGAGGACGTCCTCTACGGCCCGCTGAACAACGCCAACCAGCTCGCCCGGGTGCGGGGCTTCCTGGAGCGCGCCCCGGGCCACGCCGAGGTGGTCGCGGGCGGCAACGCCATCACCGACCGGGGCGGGTTCTTCCACGAGCCGACCGTGGTCAGCGGGCTCGAGCAGTCCGACGAGATGATCCAGCAGGAGGTCTTCGGCCCGGTCATCACCGTGCAGCGCTTCGACGACGAGGAGAAGGCGCTGGCCTGGGCCAACGGGGTCGAGTACGGCCTGGCCTCGAGCGTGTGGACGCGCGACCACGGCCGGGCCATGCGCATGGCCCGTGGGCTCGACTTCGGCTGCGTGTGGATCAACACCCACATCCCGCTGGTGGCGGAGATGCCCCACGGCGGCTTCAAGCACTCCGGGTACGGCAAGGACCTGTCGATGTACGGCCTCGAGGACTACACCCGCATCAAGCACGTCATGTCGAACATCGAGGGGTAGGACCGGTCAGGCCGGCCCCTCGCCGGCAGGGCCCGGGAAGCGGGCGAAGCCCTTCCAGGCCAGGCCGGCCAGCTCGTCGGCCAGCTCGTCGGCGGACAGGGGGCGGGCCTCGGTCAGCCACCAGGTCGCCGCGCCCTCGGCCATTCCGACGATGGCGACCGCGAGCGCCATCGCCCTGGTGTCGGGCAGGCCCGCCTCGGCCCGGATGATCGCGGCGATGCGGCCGGCCACCCACTCCCGGAAGCGGGACACGCGGCGCTGGAACGAGGCGTCCAGGCCGAGCGCCTCGGTGAACAGGACCCGGAAGGCGTCCTCGTGGACGTCGACGAACCGGAGGTAGGCGCCGAACCCCTGGCGCAGCCGCTCGGCGTTGTCGCCGGCCCGGCCGAGCGCCTCGGTGAACGCGCCCTCGAGCCTGGCCAGCTCGCTGCCGAGCAGGTCGGTGCAGAGGGCGTGCTTGGAAGGGAAGTGCTGGTACACCACGGGCTTGGTGACGCCGGCGGCCTCGGCGATGGCCTCCATCGACGCGCCCCGGTAGCCGTCCCGCGCGAACAGGCGGCAGGCCACCGCGAGGAGCTGGGCGCGACGCTCGGCCGCGGGTAGGCGGACCCCCCCTGCCGTGGTGTTCACCCGGAGCACTCTCCCTTGCGTTCGGTCGTTCAGCAGCGCATGCTACCCATGAGTAGGTTACTCAGCAGTAACCAGGCTCGTGCGGTGCGGCTGGAGCGGTGCGGCTGGAAAGGACGAGTGCAATGATCGGCTTCGAGCTGGCAGAAGACCAAGTCGCCGCCCAGAAGTGGGCCCGCGAGTTCGCCGAGAAGGAGATCCGCCCGGTCGCCCCCGGGTACGACGAGACCGAGGACTTCCCCTGGCCGGTGGTGAAGAAGGCGGCCCAGGTCGGGCTGTACGGCATGGACTTCTACCAGATGATCGGCGAGGACGACTCCGGCATCCTCCAGCCGCTGATCGTCGAGGAGCTCTGCTGGGGCTGCGCCGGCATCTCGCTGGCCATCTTCGGCTCCGGCCTGCCGCTGGTCGCCCTGATGGCCTCGGGCACGCCCGACCAGGTCGCCACCTGGGCGCCCCGCATGTTCGGCACCCCCGACGACCCCAAGGTGGCCGCGTTCGCGGTCACCGAGCCGGGGGCCGGCTCGGACGTGTCCAGCCTGCGCACCCGCGCGGTCAGGGACGGCGGCGACTGGGTGCTGAACGGGCAGAAGGTGTTCATCACCAACGGCGGCATCGCCGACGTGCACGTCGTGGTGGCCACCGTCGACCCGTCGCTCGGCCACCGCGGGCAGGCAAGCTTCCTGGTCCCGCCGGGCACCCCCGGCCTTCGCCAGGGCAAGAAGGAGAGGAAGCTGGGGATCCGGGCCTCGCACACCGCCGAGGTGCTGCTCGAGGACTGCCGGCTGCCCGCCGACTGCCTGCTCGGAGGCGAGGAGCGGCTGAACGCCAAGCTCGGGGCGGCCCGCTCGCCTGAGGCCCGTTCGCCTGAGGCGCGCGAGGCCCAATCGCCTGAAGCGCGCGAGGCCCGCAACAAGGACCAGCGCAGGACCAGCTCGGGTGCGCTCAAGACCTTCGAGGCGACCCGGCCCATCGTCGCGGCGCAGGCCGTCGGCATCGCGCGGGCCGCGTTCGAGTTCGCCCGCGACTACGCGCGCGAGCGGACCCAGTTCGGCAAGCCGATCGCCGCCCAGCAGGCGATCGCGTTCAAGCTGGCCGACATGGCCACCGAGATCGACGCGGCCCGCCTGCTGGTCTGGCGGGCGTCCTGGATGGCCCGCAACGGCGCGCCGTTCGCCCACGCCGAGGGCTCGATGTCGAAGCTCAAGGCAGGGGAGGTCGCGGTGCGGGTCACCGACGAGGCGATCCAGGTGCTGGGCGGCTACGGCTACATCCGCGACTTCCCGGTCGAGAAGTGGCACCGCGACTCCAAGATCTACTCCCTCTTTGAGGGCACCAGCGAGATCCAGCGCCTGGTCATCTCCCGCGCCAACGGCGGCCTGGCCTGACCTGGACCCGCCGACCGGCCGGAAGCTGGCGCAGGCGCTGTTGGGGGGCCGTGGGGGGAGCGTGTACCTGCCAGACCGCGGCTCCCCCAGCACGATGGCACCGGCGCTCTTGGGGGGCCGTGGGGGGAGCGTGTACCTGCCAGACCGCGGCTCCCCCAGGAAGCTGGCGCAGGCGCTCTTGGGGGGCCGTGGGGGGAGCGAGCTCCCCCCACATCGACAGAGGACCGCGGCAATTCAGACCCGAGTCGGTGTGCGCGCCTCCTGGCCGGGCATGAGGACGGTGCCGAGCGGGCGGCGCCGCTCGGCCCGGGCGAGCAGCAGCAGGTGCACCGCGAACAGCACGAGCACGCCGGCCAGGAAGAGGTAGCTGGGCAGGAGCGGGGCGCCTCTGTCCTTGTAGGCGAAGACGGTGACCGGGGCGAAGTTGGGGCGGACGAGGCCGGAGCCGGCCGGCGGCGCCTTCGGCGAGATCACGATGGCGGCCACGGTGGTGCCGTCGTCGGTGGTGTAGTAGGACTTGGCGTCCAGGTTGGTGACGTCGAGCTCCTTGCTCGAGTCCTTCACGTTCTTGTTCCGCTGGCTGATGAGCTTCGCGACCGCGGCCTGCCTGGCCGTGTCCAGGTCGGCCTTGAGCTCCTCGTCTGCTGCCGACAGCTTGCCGCCGCCCTCCGGCGCGACCGGCGCCTCGGACCAGCCGTTGCCGGCGGCGCCCTGGAAGTCGTCGACCTTGGGGAACCTGGAGGCCACCGGGTCCTGCCTGGCGAACTCCTTGAGCGAGGCCGCGGTGCCCTTCGGCCCGGTGAGCGGCTTGGTCCCGGGCAGGCCGAACGTCCAGGTCGCCGAGAGCATGACCAGGAAGCCGAAGAAGGCGACAGCGGCGATCAGATACCCCTTGAGCGCGCCGAAGTTCGCCGCGAGCAGCATGTACACCGAGCCGGCCAGGCAGATGAAGCCGGTGGCGAAGAGCAGTAGACCCTTCACGGACGGGACGCCTCCTCCTTTGGCCTAGCGGGCTCCGCGCCGGTACTGGCTCAGGGCGACCGCCACCTGCTGCGTGGCGGTGCCCTGGGCCTTGAACCGGAGCTGCTGGCGCGGCTTGTTGTCGCTCTGGATCGAGAGCAGGTAGTTGACCAGGTTGACGATCTGCTGGTCGTTCATGGGCCCGCCGTAGCGGACGCCCCAGGTCGGCATCGGCGTCGGCGGCCGGCCCTTCTGGATCGTCGCCCAGGCCACGTCGGCCACCTGCTGGTCGGGGTGGCGCTGGTAGATCTCGTGCAGGTTCGGAGCGGGGTAGTCGTCCGGCTTGGCGTTCTTGACCCCGGGGGTGACGTAGCGCTTGACCACGCCGCCCTCGGCGTTCAGGCCGTGGCAGCGGGCGCAGAACTCCTCGTAGGACTGCCGGCCGAGCACGACCGACTCCTTCTCCTGCTTGGCGCCGGCCGCCCGCATCCTGGCCGGCTCCCGCACGTAGAGGAAGGGCAGCAGGATGGCGAGCAGCGCGGTCAGGGCGACGCCGGCCAGCTGGTAGCCCTCGAGCACGCGGCCCTCGAGGGCCTCGTCGGTCGGGCCGGGCCGGCGCGAGGGCGGGGCGCCGCCCACCGCCCGCGCCTTCTGGCGGGCGCCGGTCAGGGCGATGATCAGGACGGTCAGGACGACGAGCCCGGCCGCGACCACGAAGAAGAGGACGGTGCCCTTGCTCATGCCTTCTCCCCGCCCCCTCCGCCGCCGCCGCCGACGCAGTGCGGGCCCTGGAGCTCCTGCCCGGTGGTGTTGGTGCCCCGGGCCGGGCCGGTGACGATCTTGGAGGTGTCGACCACCACCTGGTCGCCCTGGACGGTGATGGCGAAGCGGTCGAGGCCGCGGGGGGCGGGGCCCTCCTTGTACTCGCCGGCCTGGTTGTACTTGGAGCCGTGGCAGGGGCACTCCCACCACTGGGCCGTGGCGCACCAGGGGACGCGGCAGCCGAGGTGCACGCAGCGCTGGTACAGCGCCATGTAGCCGCCGCCGGCGACGCCCTTGTACACGCCCTCCCGGTCCACCGCGTCGTCGTAGGGGACGAGGTAGAAGCGGCCCTCAGGGATGTAGGCGTAGCCGTCGTTGGCCTTGATGTCGGCGTCGATCTTGGTCTTGTTGCCGGCCTTGATCTTCGTCCCGAAGCCCTCGCTGAGGTTCGGCCACAGGAAGTAGACGGTCCCGGCCCCGAACCCGGCCAGGCTGGCCCCCAGGGAGGCGAGCCAGGCGTTGCGCAGGAAGGAGCGCCGGCTGACCTTGGGCTTCTTGGGCGCTGGCCGGGGGATGGCCGGCGGGACCCCCGAGGTGGTCGCCATCGATGCGGATCCTTTGCTTCGTCGTGGTGGCTAGAACTCGAAGAAGATGCAGGATGGGTCCGGATGGACCACCGAGGAGCAGTTGTTCATCCACGGCCACACCCACTCGAAGCTCGGGCCGCGGAAGAACGAACCGGCCATGACCAGGGTGGCCCAGAACATCAGGAACATCGTGAACATGAGGACCGCCAGCTTGCGGTTCTCGGGCCGCATGGACGGGTTCTTGTCGAAGTAGGGCGTCGCGGCCAGGACCGTCAGGGCGATGCCTGGGATGGTCACGCCCGCCACCATGGGGTGGAAGTAGCGCAGCAGCTCCTGCAGGCCGAGGAAGTACCACGGCGCCTTGGACGGGTTCGGGGTCAGGTTGGAGTTAGCCAGCTCCCGCAGAGGCGCGTTCACGAATATCGAGAACACGGTGAGGAAGGCGAAGCAGGCGAAGGCCGCCACCGCCTCCCGGATCAGCAGGTGCGGCCAGACGTTGACCTTGTCCTCCTGGCGGGACTCGACCCGCTGGATGCCCTCGGGCGGGACCATGGCGAGCAGGCGGTGGGTCTCCCCCTGCTTGGCCGCGGCGCCGGCCTGGCCGGGCAGGCCCTTGGTAGCCACCGCGGCGGCCACCCGGGCCGCGCGCTCCTCAGGGGTGAGCCGCCGGCCGTTGCCGCCGTTGCCGCCCGGCGCGGGCCGGGCCGGGGCCGCCGGGCGGGCGGCGGGCGCCGCCGCAGGTGCTGAGGCCTGGGACGCCGGCGCGGTGGCCACGGCGGCTGGCTGCGCGGCGGCGGCCGGCTCCGCTGCCGGGGCGGCGGGCGTGGCCGCGGCCACGCCGCGGTTGGGCCCGCGGGCCCGGCGCACGGCGACCGACTTGGCCTTGGCCCGGGCGGTGCGCTCGGACTCGCCGGCCGCGATCAGGCGGTCGTAGGTTTCCTGGTCCGGCGCGATTTCCTCTGCCATCGATCTACCTCTCCTACAGCGGGCCCGAGATGCCGCCGTCCTTGCGGATCCGCCAGAAGTGGACCGCCATGAAGATGACGGCCACGAAAGGCAGCGCCAGGACGTGCAGCACGTACCAGCGGATGAGGGTTGCCGGCCCGATCTCCACCGCGCCGAGCAGGACGAAGCGAACCTGGTCCCCGATCACCGGGGTGTAGCCCATCATCGAGGTGCCGACCGCCACCGCCCAGATCGCGAGCTGGTCCCAGGGCAGCAGGTAGCCGGTGAACGACAGCAGCAGGGTGAGCAGCAGCAGCACCACGCCCACGACCCAGTTGAACTCCCGCGGCGGCTTGTAGGCGCCGTGGTAGAAGACGCGGGCCATGTGCAGGAACACGGTGAACACCATGAGGTGGGCCGCGTAGCGGTGCACGTTCCGCATCAGCTGGCCGAAGTTCACCGAGGCGGACAGGGCCTGCATGTCGTTGTAGGCGAGCTCCTGTCCCAGCCCGGCCGACGGCCGGTAGAAGAACATCAGGAAGATGCCGGTGATCGTCAGCAGGATGAACAGGAAGAAGGAGAGCCCGCCGAGGCAGAAGGTGTAGGTAAGCTTCAGCCCGTGCCGCTTCACCTTCACCGGGTGCAGGTGGTACAGCACGTTGTTCATCATCGCCAGGGCCCGGTCCCGGGAGGTGTCCCGGTAGCCGGCCCGGTAGATGGAGCCCGGCCGGAAGATCGACTTCCAGACCTGCGACTCGCGGGTCTGCTTCCACAACTCCCCCGGGCTGGGGGGCTTCGGCGGCCGCTTCAGCGCCACGTGCGTCTCCTCGAGGTCGACGGCCCGCGAGCCCAACCGGCGTGGGCACGTCCTGTTTTTCGTTGCTGCCTGGTCCCTATCCCTTCGCCGCCGCCTTGCCCTCGCCGACCCTGGCGTACCACAGGGCGCCGGTCGGGCAGCGGTCGATGCAGATGCCGCAGCGCACGCACTCGTTGTCGTCGATGACGAACAGTGCGTGCGACGACTGGGCCAGGGTGGTGACCTCCTGGCCCTGGCCGTCCTTCACGATGTCCGGGGCCAGCATGTAGATGCAGTCCCACGGGCAGACGTCCTCGCAGGCGCGGCAGAGGATGCACAGCTCGGGCGAGAGGGCGATGTGGCGGCGTGGCTTGATCCGGTCCTGCAGCCAGTTCGGGTCGACCGTGGTCAGCGTGTAGTCGTCGTGCATGCTCGGCTTGTTGGGGTTCATCCTCCGATCCCCTCACTTGTAGCCACCGGTCGCCTCCCGCTTCTCCTCGCCGGTGGGCAGCACCTTGGGGCTGCGCCTGTTGTAGGCGCGCACGGCGAGGCCGCCGGCGGTGAGCACCACCCCGTACCAGCCGACCACGACGACGTCGCGGACCGCCTGCATGGGCAGGGTGAGCGTGCGGAAGCCGAGGGGGAGGCGGAAGGTGTAGGTCCACTTCAGCACCCCGTCGGCGAAGTACAGGAACCACGACGGGATGACGGCCATGGTGACGAACAGCGCAAGCCACAGGGCCATCGTCACCAGCGTGAGCGACACCCAGCGCCCGCCCTCGTCCTTCGGTCGAACCAGCGACACCCTTGCGACCTCCAGCGGTCCTCGTGATGGGCACGCCATGCGCGTGCGGGACAGACACCGCGCCCCGCCGACCTGCCCTGCGGGACACCGGTCTTCGAGCGGTCTCCCGCTTCGGGCGCATCGTAGCACCCGTCCGGTGCACCGCCAACGCACAGCCGTGCAGGTCACAGGCGATATCAGGGCTCGTTCACCCCTTCACGAGTTCACGTGACCGGTCGCACGAGTGCACTTGGCTGGGAGGTGCCACCCTCATCCTTCCGCCTCGCCGCCGATAGACTCGATGCGACCCGTTCGACCAGCACTTCGACCAGCACGAGGAACCGCCAATGTCGCGCCGCACCGTCATCGCCGGGATGGGCGTGCTCGGCGTGCTCGCCCTGGCCGCGCTCGTGGCCATGGTCGGAGGGGGGGGCACGGGGCTCGGCCCCGAGCGCACCCCGGGCCAGGTCAGGCAGGTGGCCGCCAACGTGGTCGTCGTGCCGGCCGGCCAGCGCCGGCCCCTGCCCGCGTTTGCGGGCCAGACGGTGACGGGGGGGACCTTCGACCTGGCCAGCCTGCGCGGGCAGGTGGCCGTGCTGAACTTCTGGGCCTCCTGGTGCGGCCCGTGCCGGGCCGAGCAGGCCGGCCTGGAGCAGGCCAGCCGCCAGCTCGCGGCCAGGGGGGTCAGGTTCGTCGGGGTCAACATCCGCGACCAGCGCGCCCCGGCCGCCGCCTACCTCGAGGAGTTCGGCGTCTCCTACCCCTCCCTGTACGACCAGCCGTCCCGGCTGCCCCAGCTCCTCCGGGGCGACGGCGGCGAAGGGCCGCCCTACACGCTCGTAGTCGACGCCCAGGGCCGGATCGCGGCGCGCATCTTCGGCGTGCTGGGCGGCGGCCCGGTCGCCCCCGCGATCCAGGCCCAGCTCCTCGGCGACGTCGTGGACCAGGTGACGTGATGAGTCGACCAGGTGACGTGATGATCAGGTGAGCGTGGCCGAGCGGGCCCAGGAGATCGTCGCCGGTGGCAACCTGTTCCTTGCCATGCTGGTGGCGGCCGCGGCCGGGTTCGTCTCGTTCGCCTCGCCCTGCGTGCTCCCGCTCGTGCCCGGCTACCTCTCCTACATGTCGGGCGTGTCC
>DASYUT010000250.1 GCA_036000965.1 Actinomycetes bacterium | reverse complement strand
CTTAGCCCGGCTCGAGGCTGCGGCAGCGGGCGGCGCCGTTGATGGGGCGGGAGGCGGTGGTGCCGACCGCCAGCAGGTCCAGGGTCTCGCCCGGCTGGATGTCCTCGTGCACGCTCACGCTGGCGGTGCCGACCCGCTCCCCCTTGACGTCGAACAGGGTCGCCTCGCACTTGTCCGGCCGGCCCGCCTTCTTGCTGCCGTTGCGGACATGGAACACCACGCGCACCTCGTTGGGGCTGTCGCCGACCGGCCCGAGCACGTCGACGGTCGGGTGGAAGGTGGCACGGCCGGTGTTGGTCACCAGCTCGATCACGATGCTCACGGCGGTGAAGGCCAGGATCGCGGCCACCATCACAACCAGGCCGGCGGGGCCGAGGATCTCGCGCTTGGGGCGGGGCGCGTCGGCCGGGCCCTGGGCCTGGCCAGGTGGGGCGGTGTCGGTCACGGTGCCGTCCAGTCGTGTCACGGGTACCGGGGCGCCGTCGCGCGGGGCGGGGCGCCATCCACGCCAATGTAGCAGCCCCGCCCCGCGGGCTCGTCGTCCGTCTCCATGACCATGTGCCGTTGCACAGGGGCCTGAGTAGGGAGAACGGTGGCCTGGAGGCGTCTGGACACCTCGGAGACGGACCGCTGGGGACGGCCCGGGAGCAGCCCCAGACCGCTCCATGGCCGGAGCTCCGTGGCCGGAGTTCTGTGGCCGGCGCTCTAGGGACGGCCTGGGAGGTCGGGCAGGGTCACCGTGACGGTCACCCCGGGCAGGCTCACGGAGGGGAGCAGGGTTGTCTTGGTCGTGCCGGGCACGGCGGTCGTGGGCGCGCCCTTGCCCGCCGTGGCCGGCGGGGCCGTGGCGCCGGTCCCGCCCCCGCTGCCGGTCCCGGCTCCGCCGGTGCCGCCCGGGGTGGCGAGCGTGCCGCCCGGCCGGGCCGTGGCGCCCGGCGTCCCCGGGGCCACGCCGCCCGCGGCGCCCGACCCGGTCGCGGCCCCCGGGCCCGATGCCCCACCCGGCCCGGGCAGGGTCGTCGGGGTGGCCCGCCCGCCGCCGCTCCGGCCCGGGCCGGTGAGGGCCGGAGGGCGCTCCGCTTGCGGCGGGCGGACCACCGCCGCGAGCCCGCCGAGCAGGGCGAGGGTGGCCACGAGGATGCCCAGCAGCGTCACCGCCGCCCGCTGGGTGAAGAACGGCAGCCGGTGCAGCCCCACCTGCCAGTCGAGCTTCAGGTCCTCCCACAGCCGCCGGACCGGCCGCATGGCATCACCCCCCGAGTGGCCCGATGGCGGGTGAATCTACCCGCTCGACCGCCCTGTGCCTAATCGGGCACGCTCCGGGCCTGCTTGGATAGGATGGGCGCGACGACGACGTCCGCTCCATCCTCCCGGGGGCCGGCGCGCGGCCTCCGGCCGACCCGCGGGCCCGACCCGCCTGCACCGAGGTGCCCCGCCCATGGCCAGCCCGAAGACGCTGTTCGCCAAGCTGTGGGACCGCCACGTGGTGGCCGAGACACCCGGCCACCCGGCCGTCCTCTACGTCGACCTGCACCTGGTCCACGAGGTGACCTCGCCGCAGGCGTTCGCGGGCCTGGCCGCCCGCGGCCTGAAGGTCCGCCGGCCCGACCTCACCGTGGCCACCGCCGACCACTCCACCCCCACCCACGACCGCGCCCTGCCGATCACCGACGAGCTGGCCGCCGCCCAGATCCGCAGGCTCGAGAAGAACTGCGCCGAGCACGGCATCCCCCTGCACGGCCTGGGCAGCCCGCACCAGGGGATCGTGCACGTGATCGGGCCGGAGCTCGGGCTCACCCAGCCCGGCATGACGATCGTGTGCGGCGATTCCCACACCGCGACCCACGGCGCGCTCGGCGCGCTCGCGTTCGGCATCGGCACCAGCGAGGTCGAGCACGTGCTGGCCACCCAGACGCTGCTGCAGCGCCGGCCGCGCACCTACGAGGTGCGGGTCGAGGGCCGGCTCGCCCCGGGCCTGGCGGCCAAGGACGTGATCCTGGCCCTGCTGGCCAGGATCGGGGTCGGCGGCGGCACCGGTCACGTGTTCGAGTACACCGGCCCCGGCATCGGCGCGCTGTCGATGGAGCAGCGCATGACGATCTGCAACATGTCGATCGAGGGCGGCGCCCGGGCCGGCATGGCCGCCCCCGACGACACCGCCTTCGAGTACGTGGCCGGGCGTGCCTACGCGCCCAAGGGGGCCGCCTGGGACCGCGCGGTCGCCGACTGGCGCACGCTGCCGACCGACGAGGGCGCCGTCTACGACCGGTCGGTGACGATCGACGCGTCGGAGCTGGCGCCGATGGTCACCTACGGCACCAACCCGGGCATGGGCCTGCCCGTCACCGGCCGGGTCCCCGACCCCGACCACGCGGCCGACCCGGCCCGCAGGCAGGCGCTGCGCAAGGCGCTCGCCTACATGGACCTGCGCCCGGGCGAGCCGCTGCTCGGCCGCCCGGTCGACGTGGTGTTCATCGGCTCGTGCACCAACTCGCGCATCTCCGACCTGCGCCAGGCCGCGGGCGTGCTCCGCGGGGCCAAGGTCGACCCGCGGGTGCGGGTCCTGGTCGTGCCCGGCTCCCAGGACGTTAAGCGCCAGGCCGAGGCCGAGGGCCTGGCCGAGGTGTTCCGGGCCGCCGGCGCGGAGTGGCGGGAGGCGGGCTGCTCGATGTGCATCGCCATGAACGGCGACCAGCTCGCGCCCGGCCAGTACGCGGTGTCGACCTCCAACCGCAACTTCGAGGGTCGCCAGGGCGCCGGTGGGCGGACGTTCCTGGCCAGCCCGCTCACGGCCGCCGCCTCGGCCCTGGCCGGCGCGATCGCCGACCCGCGCCGGCTCGGCGAGCGGGTCACGGTCGGCGGGACCGGTTCCGGGCAGGGCGGGACCGGTTCCGGGCAGGGCGGGACCGGTCCCGGGGAGGGGGTGTGACGGTGGAGCCGTTCCGCGCGTTCTCCAGCGCCGTGGTACCCCTGCTGGCCGACGACGTCGACACCGACCAGATCATCCCGGCCCGCTTCCTCAAGACGACCGACAAGGCGGGCCTGGGCGACAGCCTGTTCGCCGACTGGCGCTACGATGCCAGCGGGGCTCCCCGGCCCGGCTTCGTGCTCAACCAGCCCGGCATGGCAGGGCGTCGCATCCTGCTCGCGGGCGCCAACTTCGGGGCCGGGTCGTCGCGCGAGCACGCGCCGTGGGCGCTCACCGCCTTCGGGTTCCGTGCCGTGCTGGCCACCTCGTTCGCCGACATCTTCCGCAGCAACGCGCTCAAGAACGGCCTGCTCCCGGTGGAGCTCGGCCCGGCCGCCCACGCCCAGGCCGCCGCGCTGGCCGAGGCCGAGCCCGACGCCGAGGTGGCGGTGGACCTGGCCGCCGGCACGGTGACGCTCCCCGACGGCACCCAGGCCCGCTTCGAGGTCGACCCGTTCTCCCGGGCCATGCTGCTCGAGGGCACCGACGAGCTCGGCTACCTGCTCGCGCGGGCCGACGAGATCGCCGCCCACGAGGCCGCTCACCCCTCCCGGGTGGACACCACCGCCCCGGTGACGGGGTGAGCGCGGCCGGGGGTCGACGCCACGCCCCGGTGACGGGATGAGCGCGGCCGGGGGCCGACGCCACGCCCCGGTGACGGGATGAGCGCGGCCGGGGGCCGGTGAGCGCCGGGCCCGGCGTCGGCCCGCCCCCGGGAGCCGGCGTCCCCGCCGGCGGCCGCCCCAGGCCGGTGCGCGCGGGGCCCGGCGTCGACGACGCGGTCGAGCTGCTGCCGGCCGGGCCGGTGCGGGCCACGCTCGCCGCGCCCGCGAGCAAGAGCGTGACCAACCGGGCGCTGGTCTGCGCCGCCCTGGCCGACGGCGAGAGCATGCTCGCCGGCCCGCTGGCCAGCGACGACTCCGACGCCATGCGGGAGGCGGTCGCCGCCCTGGGCGCGCGGGTGGCCGACGCAGGCGGCGCCTGGCGGGTGCGCGGCACCGGCGGTCGGCCGCGCTCCCCGGACCGGCCCCTGGACGCCAGGCTGTCCGGCACGACCATGCGGTTCCTGGCCGCGGTGGCCACCCTGACCCCGGCCGGGGCGACCGTGACGGGCCGGCCTGGTCTGCTCGCCCGCCCGATCGGGCCGCTCACCGCCGCGCTCCGGTCCCTGGGGGCGGCCGTGGCCGACGCCGGCGGCCTCCCGCCGGTGACCGCGGCCGGCGGCGGGCTGGCCGGCGGGCCGGTAACGGTCCCCACCGCCTGGTCCAGCCAGTTCGCCAGCGCGGTGCTGCTGGTCGCCCCCTTCGCCCGCGTCCCGGTGCGCCTGGCCGCCGAGGGGCTCGCGGCACCCGGCTACGTCGAGCTCACCGCCGAGGTGATGCGCTGGTTCGGCGCTGTCGTCGAGCGGGACGGCGCCGCCAGCTGGCGGGTCGAGCCCGGGCGCTACCAGGCCAGGGCGCTCGAGATCGAGTACGACGCGAGCGCCGCGGGCCACCTCTACGCCCTGGCCGCCGCCACCGGGGGGGAGGTGACCGTGGCCAACGCGGTGCCCGGCTCGCGCCAGCCCGACGCCGCGCTCCCGGAGGTGCTGGCCCGCATGGGCGCCAGCGTCCGCCGCCAGGGGCCGAGCCTGACCGTGGCCGGACCGCGGGTGCTCGCCCCGGTCGACGTCGACCTGGCCGCCATGCCCGACCAGGTCACCACCGTGGCCGTGCTGGCCGCGCTCGCCCCGGGCGCTTCGCGCATCCGCGGGGTGGCGGTGGTCCGCGGCCACGAGACCGACCGGCTCGCAGCGCTCGCCGCCGAGCTGGCCAAGCTCGGTGTCGGGGTCGAGGAGCGGCCTGACGGGCTGGTCGTGCACGGCGGCCGGGCTCGCCTGGTCCCGGCCCGCATCGCCACCCACGGCGACCACCGCCTGGCCATGGCGTTCGCCGCGGTCGCGGCCCGCGTCCCCGGGGTCGCCATCGAGGACCCGGGCTGCGTCGCCAAGACCTACCCGGGCTTCTGGCATGACCTGGCCGCGGCCGGCGTGCGGTGGCGCTGGCCCGGGGCCGGCGCTGGCCCGGGGCCAGGGAATGCGTCACAGGGCCGAGCGACGCATCGCCAGCGGTTGACATAACGCGAAACAGCAGCTGATCCAAGGCGCCCAGGACGTGGCATGCGCGCCAGCTGCGCGCCGGCATGCTCCTGGAGGTGCGGGGCAAGGGCGAGCACGCCGACTTGCCGAACCGCCCAAGATCGAGGACCATTCGGTCTTTCCTGTCGTAGAGAGCAAGTCACCCAGACGGCGAGGGCGAAGGAGCGATCCCATGGCGCGAGTCGTCAAGGTGCTGTCCATCGACGGTGGCGGGGTGCGTGGCATCGTCCCGGCCATGCTCGTGGCCGAGCTCGAGCAGCGGACCGGCCGCAACGCCGCCGACCTGTTCGACCTGGTCGTGGGCGCCTCCACCGGCGGGGTGCTCGCCCTGGCCCTGGCCCGCCCGGGCCCGGACGGGCGGCCAGAGTGCACCGCGGCCGAGCTGATCCGGCTCGGCCGCCACGAGGGCCGCCGCACGCTGACCTGCCCGCTCCTGCAGGGCCTGTACCCGGGCGGGCCAGGGCCAGGGGGTGGGCGCGCCGACCGGGGCCGTGGCGCCGACCCGGGCCGTGGCGCCGAGCTGTTCCTGGCTGGCCGGTTCGGCCCGACCCGGCTCGGCGAGGCCCTCACCGACGTGCTCGTCACCGCCTACGACGTCGAGCACCGGCGCCCCTTCCTGTTCAGCTCCAGGGACGCGCGGGCGCGGCCAGGCAGCGACTTCCGCATGTGCGACGTGGCCCGGGCGGCGACCGCCACCCGCGGCTACGCCGCGCCGGCCCGGGTCCGGGCCGGCGGGCAGGCCGGCTGGCTCACGCTGGTCGACGGGGCGGTGTTCGCCAACGACCCGGCGGCGTGGGCGCTGGCCGAGGCGGCCCGGGCCCACCCCGACGAGCAGTGCGGCGTCCTGCTCGTCTCGCTCGGGACTGGTCGGCCGCGCTCCCCAGGCGGCCCCGCCGCGCCCGAGCCCCGCCGCCTGCTCCCCTCTGGCGGTGAGGGGCTGCGCTACTACCGCCTGCAGACCAGGCTCGAGCGGGGCGACGAGGCCGTGGACGACACCCGCCCGGAGCATGTGCACGAGCTCGCCCTGCGCGCCGAGACCACCATCGACGAGCATGACGAGACCCTGGACCGGATCTGCACGGAGCTGCTGGGCGGGTCCTGGGCGGCCTATGCCGAGCCGGCCCTGAGCGCCTCGACCAGCGCGGCGCCGTAGCCGGGCAGGTCCGGCGGCCGGCGGGCGGTGACGAGGTTGCCGTCGACCACCACCGGCTCGTCGACGTAGTTGGCTCCCGCGTTCATCACGTCGTCTTTGATCCCAACGGTACAGGTCATCGTGCGCCCCTTGAGCACCCCGGCCGACGCGGGCACCCAGCCGCCGTGGCAGATCACGCCGAGCACCTTGCCGTCCCGGTCGGCCTCGCGGACCAGTTCGAGCACCTTCTCGGAGCGGCGCAGCTTGTCGGGCGCCCAGCCACCCACGACCAGGATGCCGTCGAAGCCGTCCATGTCGAGCGCTTCCACGTCGGTGTCCGGCTCGCAGGGCACCCCGTACTTGCCGCGGTAGCTGGCCGCGCCGAGCCCGGCCACCACCACCTCGGCGCCCTCCTCCCGCAGGCGCAGCACCGGATACCAGTGCTCGAGGTCCTCGTAGTCTTCCTCGACCAGGGCGATCACCCGCTTGCCTTCGAGCAGCACTTGCGCCTCCTCGGTAATGCCGTCCGGCGCGCACCAGCGGAGCCACGCCGGCCTGTCGTTGCCCGCGGTCCAGCCTACGCCGTGGGAGTGGGTGCCGGAACCGCCGTGGGAAACGGCGTATGGTTGCGCCATGCCCACCGACGAAGAACGCATCGCGCTGTTCATCGACCACGAGAACCTCGTCATCGGCGCCCGCGAGATCGGCCGTGCATTCGATGTCGGCCCGATCATGGACGCGCTCGCCGAGCGGGGCCGGGTCGTGGCCAGGCGCGCCTACGCCGACTGGACGCTGTTCGCCGACGACCGGCGTTCCCTCGTCCAGCACAACTGCGAGCTCATCGACATCCCCCAGCGCACCGGCGCGGTCCGCAAGAACGCCGCCGACATCAAGCTCGCGGTCGACGCGATGGAGCTCGCCTACGAGCGTGGCTTCGTGTCCACGTTCGTGATCGCCTCCGGCGACTCCGACTTCACCCCGCTGGTCGCGGCCCTGCGCGGCCTGAACCGGCGGGTGATCGGCATCGGGGTCAGGGGGTCGACGTCTGGCCTGCTCCCGCCCGCCTGCGACGAGTTCATGTTCTACGACCGCCTGCCAGGGGTCGCCGAGCTGACCCCGCAGCCGGCCCGGTCCGGCGGCAACGGCGCGGCCAAGGCCAAGCCGCCCGCTCGGGCCAAGTCGGGCAAGGCCAAGACCCGCCCGCCGGGCGCATCGGGTGACCGGGACCTGCAGGACCTGCAGCGCACGATCACCCAGACGCTGGCCGGGCTGAAGCAGAGCGGCGCCGAGCCGGTGCTCGCCTCCACCCTCAAGCGGGCCGTGCTGCGTAAGGACCCGACCTTCTCCGAGTCCGACTACGGGTTCCGCGCCTTCGGGGAGCTGCTGCGCCAGCTCGAGCGCAACGGGGTCGTCGCCCTCGGGGACGGCGCCGCCTCCGGCGACCCCGCGGTCGACTTCCCGGCCGCGGGTGGCCGCGCCGACCAGGCGTTCGACCTGCTCAAGAAGACCGTGCTCGACCTGCAGGGCGAGGAGGACGAGGTGCCGCTGTCGGGCCTGAAGGACCAGCTCCGCAAGCGCGCCCCGGGCTGGTCGGAGAAGGACCTCGGCTACGCCGGGTTCCTGCAGTTCGTCAAGGCGGCCGCGGCCAACGGGGTCGTGGTCATGGAGTGGGACGACGAGGAAGGCGACTACTTCCTGTACGTGCCGGAGTAACCCTGGGCCGGGTATCTACAGGACCCGGCCGAGGTCAGCATCGTCAAGGCCGAGCGGGAGTTGCGACCCTCCCAGGGGCGATGAGGACCCCTCAGCGGGCGCGACGCCCATCGCGTCCAGCTCGGGTTGCGACCCCCGGCGCCGGCGGGCAGGTGGCGGGAATGACCACGTTGCGACCCCTCCCAGGGGCGATGAGGACAAGAAGGCCGCAGTGTGGTCGTTCTCGGCGTTGACCACGTTGCGACCCCTCCCAGGGGCGATGAGGACCCGACGGTAAAGTGCCTGCTCAACATAGGGATTCGAAGCGCCCTATGAGGGGATTCTGCTGCGAGTCGTTGGTAGTGCAGAAGTCCTGGTTACGAGGGTGGATGGTTACAGGATGGAGTCGCTGTTGCCGTGCTCGCATCCCCAGACCTCGCGCTTGAGTGTGGCAGGGCCATCAATCATGTAGAC
>DASYUT010000249.1 GCA_036000965.1 Actinomycetes bacterium | reverse complement strand
GTCCACAGCCCTATGACGTGGTGAGACCCGGCCGCCCCCGGCGGCCGGCACGGCCGCCGGGGAGGGCGATCCGGCCCAGCCGGCACGACCGGCCCCCGCGGTGGACCATCGAGTGCGAGGTGCTCGACGGGCTGGTGCCGTTCGTGGTCGCGGAGGTCGAGCGGGTGCTCGGCGGGCGGGCCCGCGTGCTGGCCGGCGGGGACCGGACGGCCGTGCGGTTCCACTACTCCGGCCCGCTGGCCGACCTGCTCGGGCTGCGCACGCCGGTCGCTGCCTACCTGCTCACCAGCGTCGAGGGGCGGCGGCCGAGCGCCCTGCTCGGCGACGAGCGGCTGTTCGAGCAGGTCGAGGCGGCGCGGCGGCTGCACCCGCCGGGCGCATTCTCGTCGTTCCGGCTCTCGGTGCCCGGAGCCGGGTCGGCGGCGGTCAGGCGGCTCCGGGACGAGCTGGCCGCGCGCACGGGCCTGGCCGACGACCCGGACGACAGCGAGCTGCTGCTGCGCATCCGGCGCGCCCACGGCGGTGGGACCGGCTGGGACCTGCTGACCCGGCTCTCGCCCCGGCCGCTGTCCGCGCGGTCATGGCGGGTCTGGAACCTGCCCGGCGCCCTGAACGCCACGATCGCGGCGGCCATGGTCGAGCTGTCGCGGCCGGGACCGTCCGACCGGGTGCTGAACCTCATGTGCGGGTCGGGCACCCTGCTGGTCGAGCGGCTCGCGCGGGCGCCTGCGGCCAGCGCGCTCGGGTGCGACCTCGACCTGGCCGCGTTGGAGGGCACCAGGGCCAACCTGGCCGCGGCCGGGCTGACCGGGGCGACCGCGCTCGCCCGCATGGACGCGACCCGGCTCGCGCTCGGCGAGGACCGGTTCGACGTCCTGCTTGCCGACCTGCCCTACGGGCACCGCATGGGGTCGCACGAGGGTAACGCGGCGCTGTACCCGGCCATGCTCGAGGAGGCGGCGCGCGTGGCCGCCCCGGGTGCGGCGTTCCTCGTGCTCACCCACGACCTCAGGCTGTTCGAGCGGTGCCTGGTACCGGCCGGGCGCTGGTGGCAGGCCGAGCGGGCCGTGCAGGTCTTCCAGAAGGGCCACCACCCCGTGGTCCACCTGCTGCGGCGCCGGTCCGGAACGGCCGCGCCCGGCGGCCCCGAGCCGGGACGCCGGGGCCGGGCGCCGACTGGCTGACCGCCGCCGGCCGAAGCCGGGTGCCCGCCGGCTGACCGCCGCCGAGCGTGGTCAGGTGGCTGGGGAGAGGGCCTGACCTTCGCTCGGCGGCGGTCAGCCCCAGCCGCGTCCCCCGCCCGAGCCTGGGCCAGCCCGTTCCCCGCCCGAGGGTCCAGCAGCCTCGTCTATCCACCTGGTGCGACGGGCGGCTCGTCACCGTCACACTGCTTGGTTTCCTTCTCGCAATTGCAGGTCTTCTTGTCCTTTTTCTTGCAGTCGTCCGGCGCCGTCGTGGTGGTCGGCGAGGCGGTCGTGGTCGTGGTCGCCTCGGGGGTGGGCGCCGTGGCGCCTGGGCCGCCCATAGTGGTCGGGGGGACGCTCGTCGGGACCGGGCCGGGTGCCGTGGACGGCGTGGCCCCAGTCGCGAGCGGCCCCCCGGAGGTGGTCGTCGGGCCGCTAGCCGGCGCGGACCCGGACCCTGGTCCGCCGACGGTGGCTGGCGGCGCGCCCGTGGGTCGCCCGCCAGGTCCCGACCCGGTCGTGCCAGGGTCGGCTGTGGGGCCCAGGGAGATCGCTGGTGGGCCACCGAAGGGCTGCCCACCGAGGAGGGCACGGCAGGCGGCGGTGACGCAGTTGCGGCGGGGCTGCTCGCCGAGCTGCCACATGACTCCGGCATAGAGCATCCACACGCCTACGATGCTCGCGAGCAGCGAGCGCCTGGTGACCTTGAAGCGACCGATCCCGCGCAGGGTGCGAGGGTCGAGCAGCCAGATCTTGAACAGCTCGAACCGCGGCGGCATGGGCGGGGGCTTGCGCTGCACTCCGGATCCGCCTCCTCCCCGGCCCCCACCGCAGCCGCTCGCGGCTGCGGTGGGCGCCATCGACGCCGGCCTGTGGGCGCCGGGTGGCGCGCCGCCACGGGCCACATGGCAGCTGCGCGGCGTGCCGTCCCCACGATCCGGGACGGACAGGACCGGTGTGCCGTCCTGTGGCAGCCGAGCGCACAACCGAACGAATGCTGCCACATCTATGGTTCCCGAGCGAACCGCCCGGTCGTGGCGGTCCCGGGCCGGGGGTCAGCGCGGCTGTGCCCGGCAGCCCTCGGCCGCCTCCAGGTAGCCGGCCAGGAGCGCGTCGAACCTCGACGACGCCATCGCGCCCCGCTGCTCGGCGACGGCGTCGAGCTGACGGGCGCGCTCGGGCGTGAGCTGCCCGCTCGTCTCGAGCTGCCGCAGCCGGGTGCGGTCGGCGAGGGCACGCTCGACCCTGACCGCCATGGCCAGGCTCTCGTTGGCCCGGGCGATGGCCTGGGCGCATTGGGCGCCGTCCACCGCAGGTCGCTCGGGCGGGGCGGCTGGGGTGGCACGCTCGCCGCTGGTGGCGGCGCCGATCAGGACGCCTCCAAACAGCAGCACCCAGCCCGCGGCGGCCAGGCCGGCCAGGCGCCAGGCCCGGCCGCGCCAGGACCGCCCGGCCCCGGCGGCGCGGCCGGCCCCAGCGGCGGGACTTGCCCCAGCGGCGGGAC
>DASYUT010000248.1 GCA_036000965.1 Actinomycetes bacterium | reverse complement strand
CGGGCCGGGCAGGGTGTCGCGCTCGTCGACGGTGTAGAGCTCGGCGCCGATGCCGGGCTCCTCGGCGCCGGGGCCACAGCAGCCGGCGGGCTGGCCGCTGCCGCAGCCGCAGCCGGCGGTGCTGGCGGTGCTGGCGGTGCTCGCGGTGCCGGCGGTGCCGGCGGTGCCGGCGGTGCCGACGGTGCCGGTGGTGACCCGGGTGGCCATCTCGGCGTAGCGGGCACGGACCTGCTCGCGAAGCTCGGCCTGGTCGTTGGGGTGCTCGGTGGTGCTCATGGCGTGGCTCCTTGGAGGTCGGAGACGGCGGCCAGGCGAGCCATGGCCTGACGGTTGAGGGAGTAGTAGGCCCAGGTGCCGCGCTGCTCGCGGTCCAGCAGCCCGGCGGTGATGAGTTTCTTGAGGTGGTGGCTGACGGTCGGCTGGCTGATCCCAAGCGGGCCGGTGAGCTCGCAGACGCAGACCGGGTCGGGGCTGGTGGCGAGCAGGTTGACGATCCGGACCCGGTGAGGGTCGGCAAGTGCGCGGAACAGCCCGGCGATCGCCGCGGCCTCTTCGTCCGACAGTGTTGGGGCACCGAGCGGTGTGCAGCACGCACCCGTGTCGACGGGGGTCGGGCCGGTGGCGGCGGGGGTCGTCACAGCCCGACCCGGTGGGCGGTGGTCTGCGCGCGGGCGTGGTCGATGGTGGCCTGGGAGCGGCAGCGGGCGTCGCACACCTCGGCGCAGCGATCGCAGAACGTGGCGGCGCCCAGGGTTGCGGCGCGGAAGCGGCGAAGCAGGGTTTGCATCAGGTGGCTCCTTTGATCGACACTCGTCGATGCGAATAGTGGCCCATGCATCGACGGTTGTCAATGCGAGGACGCAGCGGGCGCGGGACCAGCCGAGCTCGTGGTGCGCCGAGCCGTCACGTTGGGGAGCGGGTGTCGTTCCTGTTCAGGGGCAGCCGCTCCGGGGACCGGTCGGGGAGCAGTACCCGGAAGGAGGCGCCGCCGCCGGGACGGTCCTGCACCCAGGCGCGCCCTCCGTGCAGCTCGGCGAAGCGGATCACCAGCGACAGGCCGATCCCCACTCCCGGGGCGTGGGCGGCCGCGCTTGGCCCCTGCTGGAACGCCTCGAAGATCGACTCCCGGCGTTCTGCGGGCAGCCCGGGACCCGCGTCCTCCACCGCGATCTGCACCCCGGCCGCCCAGGGGTCGACCCGGATCCACACCGGCGTCCCGGCTGGGGTGTGCCTGGCCGCGTTGATGAGCAGGTTCTCAACGATCCGCTCGACCTTGGGGCCGTCCACGTCGGCTACCACCGGCGCGGCGACCACGGTCACCGGGCGGTCGGCCAGAGCCTCCATCTCCGCCTTGACCCTGCGGACGAGGGCGCCCACGTCCGTGGGCCGGCGCTGCGGCTCCAGGATGCCCCGGCTCAGGCGGTCCAGGTCGAGCAGGTCGGTCAGCAGCCGCTCCAGCTTGCGGGCGTTGGCGCCGAGCCGCCCGAGCAACTCGGCGCGGTCCTCGGGTGACAGGCGCTCCACCCGCCGCTGCAAGGTGAGCGCCGACCCGAGGATCACCGTGAGCGGGGTGCGCAGGTCGTGTGAGACGGCGCGCAGGAACGTGGTCTTCATCTCGTCGAGGGCCCGCAGCCGCTGGGCGGCCTCCTGCTCGCGCGCGACCGCCTCGGCCAGGGCGGTCCGGTCGCGGTCGGACCGGGTGTCGGTGCGGATGAGCCGGAAGGCGAGCACCGTGGCCGCCCCGATCACGGCGAAGAACCCCCAGAACCGGTTCGGCTGGGGCGCCAGCCAGGGACTGATCGCGGCGAGGACACCGAAGGCGACCGTGACCGCCAGCCCGATCGACTCGAACCGCGGGCGCCGGGCCCGCAGGATGCCGCCCGCGGCCAGCAGGGCCGCGCACAGGATGCTGCCGGCGTTCAGGTCGGCGGCGTCGCGCAACAAGCCCCAGCCCCCCGCCAGCCCGATCACCTCAAGGGTCAGGCCCCCGAAGGCCCCGAGCGACACCACGATCGCCTGCCCGGGATCGGCGAAGGGGGGGCGGGGCCACAGCGCCACCGTGCCGGCCGCGACGCAGAGGGCCACGATCCCGGCCACCAGGATCCACTCGGCCACACTGAGCGGAGCCAGCGCGGACCGCTGGGGCAGGATCAGCGCCAGCAGAGGCACGGTCAGGCCCAGGACGAGGAGGAGGGCGTCCGCCATCCACTCGTCCGCCGGGCGGCCCCGCACGCCGGCCGGGACAGACCACAGGCCGATCCCGGCCGCAACGGCCATGAGGACGCCTCGGATCACGAGCGCGAGCTCGGACTGGACCCGGATGGGGCCGCCGGTATCTCCGGCCAGCGTCGGATGGGTACCGATGTCCGCAGCCAGGATCAGCACCGCGGTCAGGAACAGGGCGGCGAGGCTCTTGGGTACCCAGGGAGGCTGGGCCGGGTCGGGCGCCACGCTCCACCAGGCCACGAAGCCGCCCGCCCCGATCAGCAGCGCGCTCGCCACGTGCAGGGGCTGCACCGCCGTCGGCGCCAGCACGCCCACCAGGGCCAGGCCGGACCCCACCGCCAGCAGCACGACCACTGTCGCTCTGGGCTGGCCGGTCGCGGCGTGGGCCCCGCGGGCCGGGAGCAGCCTGGCGGCCAGCGGCCCCCAGCGGTCCGGCCGCGCCACGGGCCGGTATCCGGGCTGCGCCATGCCGTCCTCCGTGGACGAGGAAGGATCGACCTGAAACAAGCCATGAGAGCACCATGGGTTGCAAGTCGGGTACGGGGGTATCGGGACTTTCCCGTGATCCTCAGCAGCGTTCCCATTACAGTGGCATGCGGCCCTCGGCTGACCAGCTCCAGGCTGGGCGGTGGGCAACAGGAGCGGAGGCTGCCATGGTCAACTATCCTCGCAAGCGTCTCATGCTCGTCGCTGCGGTGGCGGCGCTGACCATCGGGTCCTTGGCCGTGCCTGCGGCTTCGGCTCCGGCGAGAGGCTCCGGCCAGGAGGCCAGCTCCCCTTCTTCGATCCGGCGACGCGGTATGAGGGGGCGCAGACGGTCGCCGGGCTGCTGCCGAACTCCCGGCTGCTGTCGTATGCCGGCTGGGGCCATACCGTCTACTGGGGCGTGTCGAGCTGCGTGGACGCCGCGGTGAACGCCTACCTCATCGACGGTGTGCTGCCGGCCCAGGGCACGGTCTGCCAACCCGAGATCGACCCGTTCGCGCCGGTCGAGCCCGAACCGCTCGCCGTCGGCGCCGAGCTGCGGCGGACCGGCCGGTCGGCGATGCTGCCCGAGGCCACCAAACGCGCACTCCGGGGGTGACGCGGGCGGAGGCGACCGACAGGCCGGTCGGGCGCGCGGCAAAGGAACCCGCGGCTTTCGAGACGTGCTGACCACCGATGAGTTTGTCGCCTGGTGGTCGTCATAGCGTTGACGAACGGTGACGGGCGGGGTGAGGTGGCAACGGAAGGCGGCATGGTGCGCAGGGTCGACGCGGGGCCGGACCGGGCCGAGGATGGCGCGGTCGGGAAGGTGGTGGAGATCACCACCTTCCCCGCCGACCTGTTCCCGGCGTTCGGCCTACTCCCGACGCTGTGATGGACCGCGACTCCGGCCCCGACCGGCTCTCCTTCTTCGGCACCGCGCTCCCGCCGTGGTTCCAGCTTCGAGTGGTCACTGTCCCATCCGGCCACCAGCGGGCCTACGACCAGACCGAATGGCGGGACGCGCTCGTCATCGTCGAACGCGGGGAGATCGACCTGGAGTGTCTCGGCGGCAGCCGTGAGCGGTTCGGACGCGGCGAGGTACTGTGGCTGACCGGGTTGCCGCTGCGCGCCCTCCACAACCCTGGGCGGGAGCCCGCCCTGCTGGTCGCCGTCTCACGGCGGCGTCCAGAGCCCAGCGCTGAGGTGCCGCGGCCCTGGCCGCCCTCCCCCTGGGTCTTCCTGCTGGCATTGCCGTGATGGCCCTGCTCGTGCTCGGCGTCGCGATCTACCGGGGCGAGCTGGCGGACCGCCTTCCGGCCGTGGCGCCTTGTGCAGCCATTGGGGCATCCCAGTCGATGTGGTAGTCGTAGAGCTGCTTTGCCTGTGCGCTGTTGGCGGTCATCTTGAGGATCAACGGCAGCATCATGTCTCGGAACACGCGAGTGACGGGGCCCGCGGCCTTGTTGTTGTTGATCCGGGCGGCCTGCTTGATGATGCGCTCCACGCGGGGCCGGCGCAGCTGCTCGAAGGTGGCGAAGGCCGCCTTGGGGCTGGGCAGGTCACGCAGACATGTACCGAGCACGACGGCATCCTCGATGGACAGCGAAGCGCCCTGCCCGGAGGATGGCGACGGGGCGTGGGCGGCGTCCCCGATCACGATCATGCGGTCGTTGTGCCAGGTGGGCAGGTGGGGAATGGCGTGGATGGGGCTGGCGGCCAGGTCGTGATCGGTGGCCTGGATGAGCCGGGTGGCGCCGCCGGCGTCGCCGGCGTACAGCTCGAGGAGCCGGCGCTTCCACTGCTCGGTGCTGATGGTCGCGAGCTCGCCGCGGGCGGGTTCGTCGCGGCGGGGCACGTTGGCGAACCACCAGACCTCGCCGCCCAAGGCGACGGCGTAGCCGAAGAACGCCCGCTTGCCGAAGATCATGTGGTAGGTGCCCGGCTCGGCGTCGACGCGGACACCACGGGCGTAGCCGCCGAGATTGATCAGGCCGGCGTAGGTGGGTGCCGGCGCGGCCGGGTCGATGAGGCGCCGCACGGTGGAGTGCACACCGTCGCAGCCGATCAGCACATTGCCGGTGGCCGTGCTGCCGTCGGCGAACACCGCACGCACCCCATCGGCGGCGGTCTCGGCATCGACCAGCCGTTTGCCGTGCTCGATGCGGATGCTGCGGCGCATGGCCTCCTCGCGCACCGCCCGGTACAGGTCGGCGCGCTTGAGGGAGTGGGTGGTGGTGCCGTCGTCGAGTGTGAGACCGGTGCGGGCCGCGCCGAGGCGCTTGCCGGTGCCGCTGTACAGCTCGATCGCCGGGGTGGCAAAGCCGGCGGCCAGCGCTGGTGTGTGCGCGCCCAGGGTGCGCAGTGCGTCGAGCCCGTTGGTGGCCAGGGTGAGGAACGCACCGATGTCCTCGGCTGAGGTGGCGTGCGCCTCGTAGACGGCCGCGTCGATGCCGGCCTTCTGCAGGGCCATGGCGGCGACCGGGCCGGCGATGCCGCCGCCGATGACCAGGGCGGTGCGTGGGTGGGTCATGACTGCTGCCTTTCGTCGGTGGTGGCGGGCTCGCCGTGGAACTCGGCCCACAGCCGGCCCCAGCCGGTCTCCGGGTGGGTGATTTGTTCGATGAACCGCTCGACGAACCTGGTCTCGGCGTCCAGCAGAGCGAGCCGGTATTCCTCCTCGACCAGGAACAGCGGGTGCACGCCCCCGGCGAGCGTGCTGCCGATCAGGTCGCGGATCTCGGCGCGCTGCTCGGCGAGCCGGCGCAGCCGCCTGCCCAGCAGCTCGACGACCTCGCTTGGTGGGAGCGCCCCGATCAGCGAAAGCGCGGCCACGAAGTGCGGGTACTCGTGCTGCGGCACCTCGGCCAGCTCGCGCAGCCAGTCGCGCAGCTCGTGCCGGCCGGCGTCGGTGAGCGCGTACACGGTGCGTTCCGGGCGCCGGCCGTCGCGGGTGGTTTCCTGCGCGACGATGAAGCCGGCCTTGGCCAGCTGCTGGACGACCATGTACAGCGAGCCGTGGTTGAACTTGATGCTGCGTGCGTCGTCGTGGTCGCGCAGGGTCCGACCCAGCTCGTAGGGGTGCATGGGCTCCCGGGTCAGGTAGGACAGCACGGCCAGCGCCAGCAGGTTGCCGACCTTGCGCCGCTTCGCCATCTGCTCCTCCGTCTCCACCGTCTCTACCGCTGTAGTCACTGTAAAGTATTCATGATCGTCTAGTCAGTGTCAACTACTGTGCCGCGACCGCAGACCGCCGAGCTGCTGATCGAGATCGACCGCTACACCAGCTTCAGCGACCACCACCCGGCGACTGCTCGCCTCGGTGCCGCCTCCCGTCCCGTTCGCGGCAACACCGTAGCGACCGGCCGGCCGCGCGACCTGGGTCGTCAGCGGCGGGCGTCGAGCTCGCGCACGAGCGTCTTCGGCGCGATCGTCCGGTAGCTCTCGTCGACCCAGTCGAGCAGGACCTCCACCGGCGGGCACTCCGCGGCGGCTACCTTGACGGTGACCCAGTTCGCCCGTCCGAGCCCGTACCCGGCCGGCTCGCAGCACCCGAGCGCCAGCGCCTGCTCGGCGGACTCCGGCAGCTTCAGCGTGATCCGGTACCCGTCACCGGGCTTGGCCTGTCCCAGGAAGGCGAACACCTTTCTTGCCCACCTTGGCGGTACGGTCGTCCTCCCAGGGGAAGTCCTCCCACGCACCGGGCAGCCCGAGCGCGAACTCCCGCAGCTCCGCCGCGGTCCTCGCCAGGTCAGTGGCACGCTCGTCACTCACCCGAGCAGTGTGCCATCCGAACGGGGCAGCGCGTCAGGCGGTTGCCGCCTCCTCGGGTTGAATGCGAAGCTTGGCGTCTCGCGGACCCCGGCCATCGGATCCGACACCGGCTTGCATTCGGCGTAGCCGGTGCGTCTGCGGGTTGGCCTCCGGCCGTCCGCAACCAACCAGCAACGCGGACAACGAGCGGGCATGGAGCGGGCAGAGAAGGGATTGCGTGAATGGGCGGCGACATCGACCTGGGCGCCGGGCAGGAGCCGCTGGCCGCGCGGGCGGTCGGGATCAGCAAGGTCTACGGGGAGGGTGACACCGCGGTGCTCGCCCTCGACGACGTCTCGGTCGCCTTCCCGAGCGGGCGGTACACCGCGATCATGGGCCCGAGCGGCTCCGGCAAGTTGACCCTGATGCACTGCCTCGCTGGCCTGGACCGGGTCACGAGCGGGCAAGTGTGGATCGGCGACACCGAGCTGAGCCAGCTCTCCGAACGGCACCTCACCGTGCTGCGGCGCGAGCAGGTCGGCTTCATCTTCCAGGCTTACAACCTGCTGCCGACGCTGACCGCGGCGGAGAACATCGAGCTGCCTCTGGCGATCGCGGGCCGCAAGCCAGACCGGGCCTGGTTCGACCGGGTGGTCGACGCGGTCGGGCTGCGCCCGCGCCTTGGCCACCGCCCAGCGGAGCTGTCCGGCGGGCAGCAGCAGCGCGTCGCCGGCGCCCGCGCGCTCGTGTCCAAGCCGGCGATCATCTTCGCCGACGAGCCCACCGGCAACCTCGACTCCAAGTCCAGCGCGGAGCTGCTCGGCTTCATGCGCCGCTCGGTCGACGAGTTCGGCCAGACGATCGTGATGGTCACCCACGACCCGACCGCGGCGGCCCACGCCGACCACGTGCTGTTCCTCGCCGACGGGCGCATCGTCGACGAGATGGCCGACCCGACCGCCGAGAAGGTGCTCGACCTCCTGAAGCAGCTGGGGGGCTGACCGGCCGTGTGGAAGGCGACCCTCAAGGGCCTCGCAGCCCACAAGCTGCGGCTGGCGCTGACCGCGCTGGCGATCGTGCTTGGCGTCAGCTTCGTCGCCGGCACCTACGTGCTCACCGACACCATCAACAGGACCTTCAACGACCTGTTCACGCAGGTCACCAAGGGCGTCGACGTCGCGGTTCGCACCAAGGCGACCTTCTCCGCCCAGGGCAACGAGCAGCGGGCGCCGATGCCGGCCCTGCTGCTCGACCGGGTGAAGGCCGTGCCGGGCGTCAAGGCGGCCGAGGGCAGCGTCAGCGGCTATGCCCAGTTCATCGGCAAGAACGGCAAGCCGGTCACCACCGGCGGCGCGCCCACTCTGGGCGTCTCGCTCAGCACGACCCCGGAGCTGCAGGCGGCCACCACCGTGCGGGCCGGGCGCCTTCCAAGCGGCCCGGGCGAGGTCGCGGTTGACGCGCACACCGCCAGCAAGCAAGGCTTCCACGTCGGCGACCGGGTCAAGCTGCTGTTCCAGGGGCCGCCCGGGGAGTACACCGTGAGCGGCATCCTCGGCTTCGGGCAGGCCGACAACCTTGCCGGTGCGACCCTGGCCGGCTTCGACCTTGCCACCGCGCAGCAGGTGCTGCACCGTGAGGGCGTCTACGACGAGATCGACGTGGTCGCCGCCCCCGGCGTGTCCGACACGCAGCTGCGTGACCGCGTCAAGGCCGCGCTCGACCCAACGTATGAGGTGCTCACCGGCGAGCAGTTCGCCCAGGACACTGCCAAGGCGGTCGGCCAGTTCACCAAGTTCATCAACTATGCGCTGCTGGCCTTCGCCTTCGTGGCCCTGTTCGTCGGCTCGTTCATCATCGTCAACACGTTCTCGATCATCCTCGCCCAGCGCACCCGGGAACTCGCCCTGCTGCGCTGCCTGGGGGCATCGCGCCGGCAGGTGCTCGTCTCGGTGCTCACCGAGGCGTTCATCACCGGCGTGCTCGCCTCGGTCGTCGGCCTCGGCTTGGGCGTGCTCGTCGCCGCCGGGCTGAAGCAGGTGTTCAAGGCGATCGGCGCCGATCTGCCCTCGACTACCCTGGAGATCCTGCCGCGCACGATCGTCGTGGCGCTGCTGGTCGGCGTGGTGGTGACGCTGGTCGCCTCGCTGGTGCCGGCGCTGAAGGCCACGCGCGTCCCGCCGGTGGCGGCGTTGCAGGAGGAGGCGGCCGCCGCCCCGGCCCACACGAGCCGGCGGCGCACCGTGCTCGGAACGCTGGTCACCGCGGTCGGCGTGGCGCTGCTGCTGGCCGGGCTGTTCGCCAAGCAGGGCAACCGACTGGCGAGCGTGGCCAGCGGCGCGGTCGTCGTCTTCCTCGGGGTCGGCATCCTGAGCCCGCTGGTCGCCCGGCCGCTGGCACGGGTGCTGGGCTGGCCGTTCGCGCACTGGACCGGCGAGCCGGGCAAGCTGGCGCGTGAGAACGCGATGCGCAGCCCGCGCCGCACCGCCTCGACCGCCGCGGCGCTGATGATCGGGCTCGCCCTGGTCAGCTTCGTGACCATCTTCGCGGCGTCGCTCAAGGCGTCGGTCACCAAGATCCTTGACCAGGCGGTCGCGGCCGACTACATCCTCAGCGGCCCGAGCAACAGCGGCCAGGGGTTCAGCACCGAGGTGGTCACGCGCCTGGCGCAGCAGCCGGAGGTCGACTCGGCCGCCGGTGTCCGTTTTGGCGTATTCAAGCTCGACGGCAAGACCGAGCAGCTCTTCGGCGTCGACCCGGTCGCCTACGACAAGACCGTCCGCACCGACACGACCGCCGGGAGCCTTGCCGACCTGGCCGGCGGCGGCGTCGCGGTCCGCAAGGACGTCGCCAGGCAGCACGGCTGGAAGGTGGGCGACTCCATCGCGATGGAGTTCCCCGTTGGCGGCACCCGGCAGGAGCCGATCAAGGCGATCTACGAGGACAACCAGCTCAACGGCGCCTATCTGCTGGCGATGCCGGACTTTGAGCGGCACTACGCCGACCAGCTCGACGCGCTCGCGTTGGTCAAGGCAGGGTCGGGCGTCTCGCCGGACGCGTCGCGCGCCGCCGTCGACCGGGTGGTCACAGACTTCCCCAACGTCCAGGTCAAGGACCAGGCAGAGTACAAGCAGGAGCAGGCGAGCCAGATCAACCGGGTGCTGCTGCTGTTCTACGTGCTGCTGGCGCTGGCGGTGGTCATCGCCTTCATCGGCATCATCAACACGCTGGCGTTGTCGGTGCTGGAGCGGGTCCGCGAGCTCGGCCTGCTCCGCGCGGTCGGCATGACCAGGGGGCAGCTGCGGCAGATGATCCGCTGGGAGGCGGTGATCATCGCCGTGCTCGGCGCGGTCCTCGGCCTGGTCGTCGGCACGTTCTTCGGCTGGATGCTGGTGCGCTCCCTGCGCGGCCAGGGCGTCACCGAGTTCGCCCTGCCGGTCGGCACGCTGCTCGCGTTCGTCGCCGCCGCCGCCATCGCGGGTGTGCTCGCGGCGGTCTTCCCCGGCCGCCGTGCGGCCAGGATCGACATGCTGCGCGCGATCACCACCGAGTAGCCCAGGCTGCGTAATGCCCCTGGCCGAACCTCTACGCGGGGGCGTCGGAGAGGGCCTTGGCGTAGTTTGCCAGCGAGCGGTTGTACCTCGGCAGGTGGCGCGCCAGCGTGGCGAGCGCGAGTCCCGCCGCTTCCCTCTCCCGCCCAGTGTCGACGAGAGCCAGAGACAGAAACGCAGCGACCGCGTCATCGAGGTCGTCGGAACTGGCTTCCCGTTCGGCAGCAAGGAGCACGACGCTGTCCTCAGCTTGGCCCAGGTTGCGGAGTGTACTGGCCAACTGGATCACGGCACGACGGCGCCGCTGGCCGGTCAGACCAGCGGCGAGGGCCTGCCGATAGAGCTGAGCGGCCTGTTCCGCATGGCCGGTGGAGTCATTTGCCGACGCGAGCTCGAACAGCGCGATCGCATTGCCCGACGGAAGTTCGGCGGCCAGTGCCTCGACCCTCGCGAGGAAGTCGGTGGGGTCGAGGTCGTCGATGGCGGCCCACAGATCCGCGATCCGCTGTTCCCAAGCCGGCGCGGGCGTCTGCTGCTGGTAGTGGGTGCCGCCGTCGTCTGCCATGTCGTCTGCCATGTCGTCTGCCAAGGTGATCCCTCCTCGGTGTCGGGCGACGCGTTCGGCCGCCGACTAGGGCTACTCGGTGGCCTTCGCGCGCACGTAGCGGTCGAGCATCGACGGGTCAAACAAGAGCCCGCTCCCGCTACGCGCGCGCTCGACCGCTCCAGCGCGAAGCGTCATGCCGTGGGTCTTCGGCGAACAGGACTCCCGGGACAGGCCGGAGCAGGCAGGCGCGGGAATGCGCCATCCATCCGGCCAGGCGTCGACACGCTGGTGTGGCGTGCGACCCCGCCCGTCGACGGGCCGACCGACGACGGCTTCTCCCCGGCAGCCCACCGGCCGGTAGCCGGCCGCGATCGGGTGGCGTTCAGGCTCGGGTCCACAGCGCGCCCGACCGGTAGCGCCGCAGACCGGCCCGGAACACGACGCCAGCCAGCAGCATCGACCCGACGGCGACGCCGAGCATGGCGGCCAGGGTCGCCCAGCGGAAGTGGTCCACCAGGTGGACGGGAACCCCGGTGAGGAAGGCGGCGGGGATCACCGTGAACATCATCAGCTTCGTCAGGCCGCCGAACACGTCCAGCGGGTAGGACGCCAGGATGAGCAGCGCCTGGAAGCCCAGGTCCGCCTGCTCGCCGCGACCCCCGGCCACCATGGTCACCGACCCGAGCATGACGACGAACGACACGAACACCGCCGAGCCGGTGAGCGCGCCGAGCACGTACAGTACCGTCCGCTGCGGCGTCGGGTGCGCGGCGACGGCGAACAGCACCGGCCCGAAGGCCAGGTCGCCGAGCAGCGCGGTGTCCACGCGGCGGACCAGCAGGTAGGCGAGCGGGTCGACCGGGAGGGTGAGCACCGCGTCGAGCTGGCCGTCGGCCACCAGCTGCCCCAGCTTCCGCGCGTTGGACAGCAGGCCCATCGAGATGCCCGTGACCGTGGCGAGGATGGCGAACATCAGCATGACCTGGTCGCTGCGCCAGCCGCGGACCTGGCCGATCTTGTGGAAGAACAGCCCCCAGAACGCCACCCAGGCCGCGTCATTGAGGATCATCGCCGACGCCTGCACCCAGAACGAGCGGCGGTTGCTCCACGCCTCCACGACGGCGGTCCGCATCGTCCCCAGCAGTGTCCGCATGCCGGTCACCCGCCCGCCACCTCCAAGTGGCGCTCGCCCGCCGCGAACACCACGGCCGCGGCGCCTGCCAGCACCACCAGCCACGCCGCCTGGGCGGCCAGCAGCCACGGCTGCGGCGGCGAGCCTGCCGTCAACCGGGCCGGGGCGTACGCCATGGTCCAAAACGGCAGGACCCACGCCACGCGCTCCAGCCAGGCCGGGAAGAGCTGCAGCGGCAGCAGCATCCCGCCCAGCAGGAAGACGAGCTTCTGGTACAGGAACCAGGTCGCCTTCGCGTCGGACAGCCAGAACGCGGCGCCGGCGAACGCGTGCTGGGCGGCGAGGTTCGCCGCGACCGCGAGCACAGCGGACGGCAGCGCGAGCAGCGCACCGGCGCGCGCTGGCGGCGCACCGCCGACCGCCCACGTGAACGCCGTGCCGATGGCCAGCGCCATGGCCAGCCGGACCGCGGCCTCGCCGAGCTCGCTCGCCAGCCGCAGCCACAGTACGGACACGGGCCGGAGCATCTCGGTGGCGACCGCGCCGGTGCCGATGTCGACGCCGATGTCCTCGATCAGCCGGGGCTTGGTCGCCACGACCGCCGCCTCCGCCACGGTCACATACCACAGCAGCGCGGCGGCGGAGTAGCCGGCGACGAGCCCGCCGGTCGCCGCCGCGGCAGCCGACCACAGGGCGGCGAACACCACGAGGATCACCGCGTAGAACAGCAGGCGGACGGCGAGCTCACCCGGCCGGCGCAGCACGCGCCCCGCCGCCGCGGCGAAGGCTGCGGCGTAGGGACCGGCCATGTGCCCGCCGGCGGCTGTGCTCACCGGGACACCCCTGAAGGTCCCCGGACCCCTCCGGTCACGGCTGTGCCCCGTAGATCCGGGCGATCACGTCCTCGAGCGGTGGGTCAACCACGGAGATGTCCGCCACCCGCTCGGTGTCGAGCAGGGTGTCCAGCACGTCGCGGATCGACCGCCGCCGGGTGTCGACGACCAGCTTGTACTCGGTGCCGGACTCCCGCAGCACGCGCAGGCCGTCGAAGTCGAGGGAGCCGCCCGCCGGGGGCTCCTCGAAGCGGACCTCGATCAGCTTGGTCGACAGCACCGACCGGCGCATTGCAGCGACGCGGTCGTCGTAGATGATCGTGCCGCCGTTGACCACGATGACCCTCCTGGCAACCTGCTCGACGTCGGGGACGTCGTGCGAGGTGAGAAAGATCGTCGTCTGCTGCTCGCGGTTCAGCCGCACCACCAGCTCGCGGAACCGCTGCTTCGCGACCAGGTCCATGCCGATGGTCGGCTCGTCGAGGAACAGCACCTGCGGCGCGTGCAGCACGGCGGCCACAAGTTCGCAGCGCATGCGCTGACCCAACGAGAGGCTGCGGACCGGCACGTCGAACAGGTCCCCGGAGTCCAGCAGCGCGCCGAGCTCCTCGACACGGGCCGCGGTCGTCCGCCGGTCGAGGCCGTAGATCCTTCCGAGCAGCGCGAACGACTGCCGCGGCGGCAGCTCGAACCAGAGCTGAGCGCGCTGGCCGAACAGCACGCCGATCTTGCGGGCAAGCTCGCGGCGCTGCGTCCACGGCGTCAGGCCGAGGACGCGGGCCGATCCCCTCGTCGGGTGCAGGATGCCGGTGAGCATCTTGATCGACGTCGACTTGCCTGCCCCGTTCGGCCCGATGTACGCCAGCCGCTCGCCTGGCTCCACCGCGAACGTGATGCCGCGGACGGCCTCCACCGGCCGCCGCCGCGGGCCGCCACCCCTGAAGACCTTTCCCAGGCCGTCCACTTCCACCGCCGGCACGTGTACCTCACTGGTCCGCTTCCCGAGCGCTCCGCCGCCGTCGGCGGCTCCCGGTCAGGGTCCGCGCCGCCCGCCGGCCGTACCAGGCATGCTGCCGTCCTGGACCCGCCGCGTCGACTCCTTTAGCGACGCGGCCAGCTCCGGCGCCGCCCGCACAGCTCCCGTTCATCGCGGGCCGCCGCGTCGCTGCTTGCGCCCCAGACCCGCTCAACTGGCAGGCTGACCGGGAAGTCATCCGCGCCAAGCTCACCGCGCTGTGCCCTCCTCCTACTCCGCGGGACGACCAGGGCGGGTCGGCGTGCCCCAGAACCAGTGCCGGGCCTCAGGTCACCAGGATGCTGACCGGGTACAGCTTATGGATGCGTCGGGGTTGTTCGCGCTGTCCGGTTCACTGCTCGACGGCGTGCGGGACCCGAGGAGCCCGGCCGTTGTTGGCCGAGTTGGGCGTTGTCGTGGTGCGACCCTCCACCAGGACGGGTAGATTCCGAGGATGGCACCAGATGGTTCGGCCTCGGCGACCAGCCGAACGGGGGCTGTCGGCTTCGCCTGCGCGATCGGTGGCCTGGCCGGCGCTGCACTCACCGGTCACCGGGGCGCGAGGGCTGCTGGGATCGGGGCGATGGCCGGCGCCGTCGGTCTGGGGGCTTCGGAGGCGGTGGCCCGGGCACGGCAGCGTCCAGGCGAGATCCCGGCGCTGTGGCACCGCATCGCGACCAGCTCCGCGCTGGCTGCTCCGCTGGGGTGGGCGGCCGAGCGCCTCACCGGCGCTGGACCCGTCACGGTGGGAACGGCGGCCGGGGCGGTCGCCGGCGCGCTCGGGATCCGTCCGCAGAAGGTGGCGCTGGGGCCGCTGGTGGGCGCCGCGGTGGGCCGGGCGTTGGCTGCGCGAGCGCGTCGGGTGCCAGGATCGGCAGTGGCCAGCAGCACGGTGCTCGCCTACCGGGCGGTGTCGGCGCTGCTGTTTCGGGACGCGCAGGTGCGCCTGCTGGCCGAGCGGGTCCGAGCAGCAGACCTCCCCTTCGTCGTGCCGCTGGAAGCCCGGACCCGCTACGTCGGGACCGGCTACGTCCGCGAGCTGGCCGAGGTGCTCGGGGGCACCTACCTCGCCGACGCACCCGACGTCGGCATTGTCGCCTCGCTCGATGAGCTGGCCGGGCCGCGGTTCGCTCCAGCGGACGTCGATCCGAGGGTCCGGGAGTTCTACGAGCACACCACGCGGTTCACCCTCGACATCGTCCC
Organism: Actinomycetes bacterium; assembly: GCA_036000965.1. Classification (NCBI taxonomy): domain Bacteria; kingdom Bacillati; phylum Actinomycetota; class Actinomycetes; species Actinomycetes bacterium. The sequence continues at coordinate 21,714 of DASYUT010000248.1, read as the reverse complement.
GCAGTGGCGGCGGTGGGTGCGTCCGGGCTACCTGCTGTACCGGACGCTGGTGGCACGCCCGCTCGGGCAGGCCAGCGTGCCGATGAACCAGCGGGAAGCGTTGCGGGGGATCCGCAGCCGCATCGACACCATCATCCCGTCCCAGGATGACGTCGTGGCCGTCCGCGGCTGGATCCGGTCGTTCGCCGACAACGACGAGCCGATCTACGTCGGCATCTACACCACCTACCGCCATGCCGGACGCGGGTACGTCAGCGTCGGCTTCCCGCTCCCCCAGGCCAGCTTCACGGCCACGCTGGTGCCGCACGCTCGCCCCGGTGGTGGCCTGGTGCTCACCAGCCGCAGCGACCTCGACCAGCCTGGCCACTACCTGACCTACATCGACCCGGCCACCAGGCAGCTGACTGCTCTGGCGGTGCACGGCTTCGCCGAGCAGCTCGACGTCTACGTCCAGGACGACGAGCTGCGGGCCGAGCACGCCTTCTGGGTCTTCGGGCTCCCCTTCCTGGTGCTCCACTACCGCCTGCACCGCAAACCGGCCCGCACCCCACCGTGACCGCGACGATCACTGGTGGACGCGGGGCTCGACGACCTCACGGCGCTCGGGACCGGTTCTCTTGCTGAGGCTGATGGATCGTGGGCCGGGCGGTTCCAAATCGTCCTGGCCCGCCTGCGGGCATGCTTTGCCGAGCTGGGGTGGCCTGCCTGCTTCGTGACGAGGTTGCGCAGGAGTGCGACCGGACTGTCATGCGATGCGCCTGAGGCGCTGGCCGATGACGGCGAGGAGCGCGATCAGCGCGGCGCCGACCATCACCAGGACGACCGCGACTGGGTCGGCACCAGCTCGGGCCATGCCGATGCCGACCAGCGTGGCGGCCATGACCGTGGCGGCGGTGAGCAGCCAGCGGCGCGCGCCGTTGGCGGGGGCGGCGAGGCTGCGCGCGTCGGCGGCGTCCAGGACGGCTATGCTGATCACCAGCAGCGTCACCAGCGGCACCGCGACGAACGGGGTGCTGCCGACTGTGGCGAGGCTGATCGTCAGGGGGAGTACGCCGATGGCGATCAGCACGTCACCAGTGGCACGTGCCCAACGGCGCGCCACGATGCCGGCAGCGATCAGCACGGCGCCGATGACCATGACCAGCGCCCCGGTATACCAAAGCTTTGGCCACAGGGGATCGGTCGAGGTGTCGAGCCCCATGATGCCGAACGCGGCGACCGCCTGGAGCGGGATCAGGAGCGCGGCGAGGATGAGCCACCAGTTGCGGACGAGGGCGCGGGTGCCGGTTGAGGTCATGCGCCATCCTTGCTGTGGATGTGGTCTGCCGCGTGCTGCGGCGAGCTGGCCGTGTCGCCAGTGGGGGTCGGCGGGGATGCCGGCGGCGGTGCGCCGCAGGATCGACAGCGTGACCGCAAGGACTGGCGCGCCGACCTGGTGAGCGTGGGCGCGCTGCTCCCACAGGTCCGAGACGAGCTCGGCCTGCCGGCGTTCGGCGATCGCGGGGGGAAGGTGGCGGGTGTAGACGCGTACCCACCAGGTGACCAGGGTGGTGGCGTGGTCGGTGGTGGTCATGCCGGCCCGGCTGCTGGTCGTGGTCGAGGCGTGGTGGGGTGCTGTGCCTGGTGGGCGGCGAATGCCTGCGCACCGGCGCCGGTGACCTCGTACAGCCGCCGTCTGGGCCGGCTGGCGGTGGCGGCGAGGTTGGGATCTTCCCAGGTGCTGGTGAGCAGGCCGGCGTCTTCCATGCGCGCCAGTGCCTTGTAGAGGGTGCCGTGGGCGGTCAGGGCGGTGCGGGCGTCACCACGGTCGGCGATGGCCTTGGCGAGCTGGAATCCGTGGAAGCTGGGGGTGCCGTCGCGGCGCAGCGCGAGGCCGGCGTCGAGGATGTCGACTTCGAGCAGGAGGAGGGTTCCTGGTTTGCGCCGCATGCCCCACACGATAGGAAGATATCTTCCTATCGTCAGGAGCGCGGTCGGCGCACAGCTGCTGATCGTCGGTCGCGGCCACCTCGAGCAGGTCCTTCGGGTCTACGTCCAGCACTGGTCGCGGACCAAGCAGCTGGTCGAGCCGACCGCCGCCCTGCCCCTGGCCGCCTGCGCACCGGCGCGGTTCGCGGCGACCGCGTCGGCGTGGTCCTGTCCGGCGGCAAACCTCGACGCCGCCGCCCTCGCCGCTTGCCTGGCCCCTCCCGGACAGCGGTAATCTTGTAACCATGCAGCGGGCGGGGAGGAGGCGAGGCCATGCCGACGGCGACCAGGGTCCGGGACCACTGCCTGGCTCCCGGACGCGCGCCGGAGGAGCCGCTGGCCGGCGGCGGCTACCGGCGGCTGTTCCCGGAGCTGGAGCCGCTGGACTGCAAGGACGACGCCCTGCACGCTCTCGGCCGGGCCGGCGGCGCCTGCGACGCCGCCGCGGTCGAGGTGGGAGGTGGGCCCGACGCCGATGGGGCGGCCGGCTGGCCGGTGTTCGGGCAGTTCGTGGCCCACGACATCACCGCCGACCGCTCGCCCCTGACCCACCACGCCGAGCTGGCCGAGATCCGCAACGCCCGCAGCCCCAGGGCAAATCTGGAAGCCGTCTACGGCGACGGGCCGGCCGGCATGCCGTTCCTGTACGCCCGCGACGACCCGGCCAAGCTCCTGCTCGGCCGCAACGACGCCGGCCGACCCGCCGACCTGCCCCGCAACGCCCAGGGCGTCGCCCTGGTCGGCGACCCCCGCAACGACGTCCACCTGCTGATGAGCCAGCTGCACGTGGCCATGCTCGGCCTCCACAACGGCCTGGTGGACCGGCTGCGCCGCGACGGGGTGGCCGAGGCCGACCTGTTCGCCGAGGCCCGCCGGGCCGCTACCTGGCACTACCAGTGGGTCCTGCTCGAGGACTTCCTGCCGCGGCTGGTCGGGACGGCGCTGGCCGCCGAGCTGCTGGCGGGCGGGATCCACAACTACCGGCCAGCGCCGGGAGCGGCCTGGATCCCGCTGGAGTTCGCCGACGCCGCCTATCGCTACGGGCACAGCCAGATCCGCGAGCGCTACCAGGTCAACCGCGACGCCGAGCCGGTGCCGCTCTTCCCCGACCTGCTCGGCTTCCGCCCGGTGCCGGCCGTCCGGGTGGTCGACTGGTCGTACCTGTTCGACCTGCCGGGACGGCCGCCGGCCCAGCGGGCCAAGCGGATCGACGGCCGGCTCGCCGCCAGCCTCATCCGGCTGCCACACGCCATCTCCGGGGTCGAAGGCGGCGACGACTACGGCTCACTGGCCGTCCGCGACCTCCAGCGCGGCCAGGGGGTCGGGCTGCCGTCGGGCGAGGCGGTCGCCCGCCGCCTCGGGGTCGAGCCGCTGAGCCCCGAGGAGGTCGGCCTCGGCCCGGCCGGCTGGAAGCTGGAGACGCCGCTCTGGTTCTACCTGCTCAAAGAGGCCGAGCACCGCGGCCGTGGGGAGCGGCTCGGCCCGGTCGGCGGCCGGATCGTCGGCGAGGTGCTGGTCGGCATCGTCGACGCCGATGGCGAGTCCTACCGGGCCGTCGACCCGAGCTGGCGCCCGACCCTGCCCGCCGCCCACCCTGGCCGGTTCGGCCTGGCCGACCTGCTCGCCGTCAGCGCCGAGGTGGCCGATGCGGCCGATTGAGCCGCACTTGAGCCGATCACCCGCTGACCAGCTTCCCGCCGTCCGACAACGACAACGTGGTGCTGCACGGAACAACGAGGCCCTCGAGTGCCTCCGCGCGGTCGGGACCGCGCCGCCGGTCAACCCGCGCTGGGTGATGCCGGCGTCTCCGGGCTTATCCGGCGTCTGCGAAGCAACCGCCTGGCCGCCCGCGACGGCACCCGGCGCAACGCTGACCGGCCCGCGGCGGATCTAGGCCTCCACCCCGGCCCGGCCGCCTGGCCTGGCGGAACAATGCCGCCGTCATCACCGCGTGGCTCCCGGCGGCCGTCGGCCAACGGGCTGTCGAGGGCCGTAACGCGAGCGGTGGGCCCGGCGCTCTCCCCTGTGGACGCCGCGTCGGCGCTGGAGCCCCATGGCATGGGTCACTGGCCCTCCGACAACCCCTACCGAAGAGAGGTCCATGCACCCACGTCGCCTCCGCGCCGGCCTGCTCTGCGGCGTCCTGGCCGCATCGCTCCTGGCCCTGGGACTCCTCGCGGGCGGCCCCCCCGCGTCCGCCGACACGCTGCCGCGCCGGATCGTCAACGGCTGGCTGCCGTACTGGTCGATGCCCAACGCCCTCACCTCCGTGACCCAGAACGCCGACCTGTGGGCCGAGGGCTCGCCGTTGTGGTACCAGGTGACGGGGGCGACCGCGATCGCCCCGCACGCCGGCGCCGGTGACCCCACGGTCGTGGACGCACTGCGCAGCCGCGGCATCAAGGTCGTCCCGACCGTCGCGGAGTCGCTGAACGCCGCCAGCATGGCGGCACTGCTCCGCGATCCCGCCCAGCGCGCCGCGCACGTGCAGACCCTCGTCGGCCTGGTCACCGCGAACGGCGACGACGGCATCGACCTCGACTACGAGTCGATGAACTTCGGGGGCACCTCGACCGACAAGGCCGCGGTGCGCAGCGGCTTCGTGACGCTCGTCGGCGAGCTCGCGACGGCGCTGCACGCGCAGGGCAGGATGCTGTCGGTGTCGGTCGGGCCGCGCACGAGCGCCGTCGACCCGAACTGGTCAGTCCACGACTACGCCGGTCTTGCGCCTTTCGTCGACCGGTTCCGGGTCATGGCCTACAACTACCACTGGGGCGGCGGGTCGCCCGGCGCCATCGCCCCCGTGTGGTGGGTGGACAAGATCCTCACCTACACGGCGACCGCCGTGCCCGCCAGCAAGATCGAGCTGGGTGCGCCGCTGTACGGCTACGACTGGCCGGCCGATCCGACGCAGCCTGACGGGTACGGCACCGCCACGGGCAGAACGTACGCGCAGGCGGAGGCGCTGCGCATCCAGTACAGCGCCACCCGCCAGTGGTCCAGCGTTGACGCGATGGGACGCCCGACGGCGGCGCCCTGGTTCACCTACACCACGCCCGCCGGCGTGCAGCATGTCGTCTGGTACAACGACGCGGACGCCACCAGGTCGAAGATGACCTTCATCGAGAAGTATCGCCTTCGGGGCCTGGTCTTCTGGTCCGCGGGCTACGAGGACGCCCGGCAGTGGAGCGCCCTGCGCGAGTACGCCATCCAGAAGAGCACCACCCTAGCGGTGCGGGCCCCGGCCAGCGTCACCTACGGCACCAGGATCACCGTGTCGGGCAGGCTCGCCACGACGTCGGGCGCGGCAATCCCCGGCCAGCGGGTCGTGCTGCAGCGGCGGGCCGCCGGGTCCACCACGTGGCGGAGCATCGCGACCGGCACCACGTCCTCGACCGGCACGGTGGCCTTCGGCTCCACGCCCGGGACCAACGGCGCCTACCGGCTCGTCGCGCCGGCGTCGTGGTCCTACCTGTCCTCCACGAGCCCGGCGGTCACCACGCTGGTGCGGTGGCGTGTCTCCGCGGCCTTCGCCGACGCCACGGTGAGCCGCGGCACGACCGTGCGCCTGCGTGGCAGCGTCGCGCCGCTCCGGGCGGGCACGGCGGTGCGGCGGCAGCGCTACGCCAACGGCTCCTGGGTCACGGTCGCGTCGACGACGCTGCGCTCCGACGGCACCTACGCGTTCTCGTTTGCCTGGTCCACGGCCGGCACCTACGTCTACCGCGTGGTGGTCCCCGGCACGGCCCTCAACGCCACCGGCTACGGCCAGACACTGAAGCTCTACGTGTCCTGATGGGACTGTTGCACCTGCGGTGATGGAGTTCAGAGCAGGCAGCCTGGTGCAATTAGGCTCCGTCGACTACAAGCTCAAGCGTGCGGGAGGCGACCAGTCGAGGCGACCAGTCAAGGTGCGCGTCCTCCGTGGTGCCGCAAGCGGATCCGCTTGCAGGGGGCTCGCCGAGGGCCTCTGGCTCTGGGCCAGCTCGTCGTCGCCTTGGCCCCAGCTCCCGCAACTGAGACCGCCGAGCTGATCGTGCGCAGGACTCAGCGATAGCCGGTTGGGTCGGCCGGCCGACCCGCGTCCTGGACCTCGACGAGATAGCGCCAGCAGTCGGGCTGGGAGCCATCCAGATCGGTGAAGCCGTACTCGCGTGCCAACCCGCCTGAAGAGAACGAGCCGCCGCTGCGGCGACGGATGTCCGGGTCGGCGGCGAGCGCGGCGACCGCGCGACCCACGAACCGCGGGCTCTCGGAGATCGCGGCGAAGTGCGGATTCGTGGCTGCCCCGTCGCGCCAGTTCGCCTCGGTGACCCCGTAGTTGTCGAGCATCATCTCCGAGCGCATCCAACCCGGCGTCAACGCAACGGCGGTGCACCCGTGCGGGGCGAGCTCCTCGCCCTGGGCGAAGGCGAGCCGGATGACCGCGGTCTTGGCCAGGTCGTAGAACGCCGAGACCCGGTAGCGCTCGGCGTTGTACTCGCGGGTGCCGTCGGTCATCTCCACGACCAGCCCGCCCGGCTTCCGGATCAACAGCGGAAGCGCGAAATGGCTGGTGATCAGGTGCGTGTCGATCGCCAGGCGCAGTATCCGCAGCCCCTTCTCGAGGTCGTGCTCCCACACTGGCGTGTCCCACTCGAACAACAGCTCGCCGCCCCAGATGTTGTTGACCAGCACGTCGAGCCGCCCGCTCTCGGCGTCGATCCGCTGCACAAGCGCCTCGACCTCGCCCGCCTCGAGATGGTCAACCGCGACCGCGATTCCAAAGCCGCCAGCGGCGGTGACAAGTTCGGCAGTCTCCTCGATCGTCTCCGGGCGGTCGTACTCCGAACGTCGCCCCCGGGTGGTGCGGCCGGTGCAATACACGGTCGCCCCCGCCTCCCCGAGCGCCACGGCCGAGCCACGCCCGGCACCGCGCGTCGCCCCCGCCACGAGGGCAACCCTGCCGTCGAGCGGTCTGGACATAGGAAACACCTCCATATTCTCGAGCTGGATGTGCTGGTCGCCGAGGTTCTCGAACATCCTCGTCCCGCTTCCGAAGAGCACCGGGACGAGGTGGATCGACAGCTCGTCGACGAGTCCGGCCCTGAGGTACTGCTGACCGGTTTCGGCGCCGCCCATCACCGTCACATCCTTCTCGCCGGCTACGGCCCTCGCCTGCTCGAGGGCGCGCTCAATCCCTTCAGCGACGAAGGTGTAGACGCCTCCCGCAGGCGTGCCCTCGGGCACGTCATGAGAGACGACGAAGACCGGGACGCGGGCGGGGCCGGTCGGACCGTCCGCGCCCCACCATGCCACCGAGGTGTCGTAGGTGCGTCGCCCGGCGATCACGGCACCGGTGGCGCCGACCCCGCTGGTGAGCACCTCGCGATCACGCTGATCATCGCCGAATGCCCACGCGTGCAGCCGCTGGCCCCCATCGCCCATCGGTTCCTCCGGCCGCTGTCAACGACGGCCGTCATGAACCCGTCCAGCGACATGCTGATGTCGAAGATCACCTTGCCCATCGCTGCCTCCCGCGTCGCTTGCTTGCGACCCTATGGCGAGCACGTGGATCACTCCAAGAGATTCGGCGTAGGCTGAATCCGTGATCCGGTACCGCTTCGGCCAGAACGATCTCCTGCGGACCAGGTTCGCGATCGCTCCACGCTCGGGGAGCTGGTCGAGCAGATGCGGAGCTTCTGGGACGCAGCCCTGGCCCCCTGGTGGACCAGGATCTCGGCCATGCTCGAGTCCGAGATCGCCTCGCGCGCACGGCGCCTGGTGGCGGTCGGCGCCCAGGCGGCCTTCACCGGTCTGCACCAGACCGTGTGCTGGGACGAGGGCACCCTGTACGTCCACCCGACGAAGAAGGCACCCGCCGATGTCGACCTCGCTGGTCGAGGCCTCCTTCTCGTCCCTGCGGCCTTCACCTGGCCGAATGTCTGGCCGCGGACCGACCCACCGTGGGACCCGGCACTGGTCTATCCGCCGTCGGGGATCGCTGATCTCTGGGCGCCAGATGAACGGCGCGATGACGCGCTGGAAGCGCTTCTGGGACGGCGCCGCGCGCAGGTTCTACACGAGTTGGACCGGCCTGCCTCCACCCTCGAACTCGCCCAGCGCATGGGGGTGAGCCCAGGCGGTGTGAGCGACCACCTGACCATCCTGCGCCGTGCCGGACTCGTCATGAGACGGCGCGAGGGTCGGCGGGTGATCTATGCACGCACCGCCAAGGGCGACGACCTCCGCGCGCCGCAGTAACGTTGGCCGTGGCGCCCTGCAGCAGGGCGTGCTCGAGCGTGGCGAGCTGAGCACACGAGACCCTGGGCGAGGGCCCGCTCGGCCCGTGGCTGCGTAGCGCCTCTGCACCGCCGGCCTGCCAGCGGGCATGCCAGGTGCTCACCGCCTGGCGGGAGACGCCGAGCTGGCGGGCGATCTCGGCCTGACGGACGCCGACGCCGAACAGCTCGCCGGCGCGCAACCGGCAGGCTTGGAACCGGTCGCGTTCTCGTTGCGCCGCAGGACGGCGAGGGATGGTTGGCATGCCCGGGTCCTCACCTGCCAGCAGCGCAGCTCCAACTCGGCTTGAAGGGTGCAATGTCCCGGATCGGGTGTGCGGCTGTTCCGGTGTCGTGGGGGCACCCGATGGTGTTCAGGGGGCGTCCCGGGCGTGGCGTCGGGCCTGCGTTCTCGACGCCAACAGCCGCCGGCTGACGGGGTGCAGCCGCAGGCCGTCCAGGCCAATGTCGCCGTCGGCTCGGGCACCGGCGGGGAGATCGCTCGGACGCTCTTCCTGACGGTGCCCGGCGTCCTGGTCTTGTGCCTGGGTGGCGTGCTCCTGGCGGTGGTTGTCGCCGTCCGCCGAAGCCGGGCTGGCCGTCCACTGCCGGCACCAGCCGCCCAGGCGGGGACGTGGGCGCAAGGGGCCGCCCCCGCGGGGTGGTTCGCCGACCCGGGCAGGCGCCACCAGCTGCGATACTGGGACGGGCAGCGGTGGACCGAGCACGTCTCCGACCGCGGAACCCAAGCGGTTGACCCCTTGTGAGCGGCGGAGGGCCTGCTGCCTGCTGGCGTCATCGGTGATCCGAAGGCATCACCTTGAGTAGCCACCAGGCCAGGTTCAGATTGCCGCCAGAGGCGGCGCGGGCCGCAGGTCCGCCAAGAACGCGGCCGGGCCGGATGGATCAATCGCGCGAGGCGCATCCTCTCGGCGCGGCCGTTCCTCTCCCCCGAGGGCGTCGCTGCGCCATCGGAGGACCGGGCCAGAGAAGGAACGCTGTCCGCTGCTCCGCCATGGCCCAGCCCAGACGATATCGAGCAGGACGACAACCCTGTGGCGCTCATGGACCAGGTACACGACCAGGCCCCCCTCGCCGAAGGGAAGCATCCGGTACTCCGCCGGGTAGCCGGCCCGGTACCGCGGGCCTTGCGCGGGGTCGCGGCCAAGCCGCTCGAGGACCTCGTCAAGGGCTCGCCGGCCCGCCACAGGTAGGGTGCACGCTGTGCGCGGGCCTCCCGGGTGTACTCGAGCTCCCACATCAGCCCGCCGACCGCCGCGCTAGCGGCCGCGCGGCTCGGGCTCGTAGGGATAGGTCGCGACCGGCTCACCGCGCAGGAGCCGTCGGCCGGTCTCTATGGCCTGCTCGTGACGGGGGCTCCGGCGGGCCCAGACGGTCAGCCACCAGCCCTCGATCGTCTCGTTCAGCCGGTCGAGCCGGTAGGTGCTCTTCGCACCATCCAGGGCGGCCTGGTACTCGGCGTCGAACTTGGCGCGCAGGTCGGCTGGCAGCTCGGCGCGGATCGCGGCCGGAGTGTGCTCCGGCCGCGCGACGGGGCGGCCGGCCTGATCAGCTGGGACGGTCATACCGGCAGTGTAGCCGGCTCAGCTTCACCCTGGGCAGGCTGGGCCTGATCCATCACAGGTCGGCGTGCCGGTCTCGCCGAGTCCACGGTCCAGATGCACGCAGCGGGAGGGAAGCGCGACCCTGCCGTGGGCGAGAATCTGGAAGACCGTTGACCGCGCCCCAGCCAGGCGGGCAGCCAAGACCCGCAATATGGGGTCTGACCTGCAAGTTTATGCGCGCCGTGAGGGATTCGAACCCCCAACCGCCAGATCCGTAGTCATGCAACGGCTGTCCCCCGCCCGTCCTCCTCTTCCCTTCCCGTCCCCGTTTCTCCTGGTCAACGGCCATCTCGTCGGTCCGAATCGGGCATGCGTCCCTGCCCGTCACGCGCCGCATGGTGGCAGTGTGGTCGCCGTTTCGGGCCATCCTCGCCAGACACGGCAGCTGGCGACAGGTCCTTCCTGACCGCGGTCCTGGGGCGGAGCACCAGCTTCTCGACCTGCTGCACAACCGCCACCCCGAACTCGAAGGTCGATGGCCCAGGCTACCCGGTGGGCCCTTCCAGGCCGAGCGCGGCCCAGACCTCATCGGGGGTGCGCCCGCGGATCACCACCAGCTTCTCGCGGCCGCGCTCCCCCGCCGCCAGGCGCAATGCCCGCGGGCGCAGGCCGAGCCGGCCAGCCAGGAACCACAGCAGCGCCGCGTTCGCCTTCCCCGCCACCGCCGGCGCGGCGACCCGGACCCGCAGCGCGCCGCCGCCAAGCCCGGCCAGGCAGCTACGGGCCGCCCCGGGCACGACCCGCACGACCAGCGCCGCGCCCTCCGGGTGTGCCCGCACGGCCTGGCCGCTCGGGCTGTCTGGGGTCACCTGCCTGTTCTCTCCCGACTTCTCCTCCGACCCGGGCCAGCGGGCGAGGAGCCCCTGGGCGCCTCCGCAGCGGGGCAGTGGAAGCGCCACGGTAGCAACTCGAGCATCGATGCGACTCCGCAGTTCACAGGCCCTGCCTGAATATACGCACCCTACGGGTCGACGGCACTGCCGCCGTGGTGATGTATGCCACCGGGGCCGGGTTCCACGCTGCCGTTGGCGAGCTGGCCGACGGCCGCCTGCGTGCCGAGCACGGCATCGGCGGCCCATCCCACCTGTTGGAGCACCCCGCCCAGCTCATCGCCGACCATCCCACCGGCCGCCACCGCCGAACCCGGTAACCCATTACACTTCGGCCTAGTCGAAGTGGCCCCTGTGGGGACGCCGTGCGAGCGTGAAAACTGGCTCATGTCAGGCGAAGTCGGTCGGTTTTCCGGTCAGCTACTTCCCCTGAGCCTATTCATGGGGAAGTAGCTAGGCGCGACAGGACCAGCGCCTCCCGGTAGGGCTTCTGCGCCGGTGTGGGTCCGGCGTTCACCGCGATGGGTCTGCGAGCGTGACCCACTCGGTGACCACGCTGACGTCGGCGGCGGTGCGGCAGTGCAGCCGGAACGGTGTGGCCGGGATGGGTCGGATGACGAAGCCGCCTGCCTGGTTGATGGTGCGGGTCGTGCTGTCGCCGCGGGCGGGGCTCACCTCGACGGTGCCGGCTTGGCGGGGCCAGAGCTGGCCGACGATCGCGTCCTCGCTGACGCCGAGCTCGATCTCCAGACCCGTCCTGGTCGCGCGGTAGGTCAGCTGGCGCAGGCGGGCCAGGTCGTCGGCGCGGGTGCCCGCGAGTGCCAGCGTGCTGTCGGCCGCGGAGTCGTAGGTGAGGGCGGCGAGCTCGGCGTCCAGGTCCTGGCGTGGGAAGGCGAGCTTGCCGGTCTCGACGAAGCTGGCTGGCACGTCGCCGGCGCGCAGTGCCTCGCCGAGCGCGTGGAGGAGCCGGTCGTCATCGACCCACCATTGGTCGGGCATCTCCCTCACCTCCCTCCGCGTTGTCGGCTTCGGTGTTGATCAGGGCGGCAAGCGCGGGGCTGCTGCGTAGGGCCTCCAGGCATCTGCCCCTGGTCGGCCCGATGCTGCCGATGGCGATGCCGAGTTTCGCGCTGATCTCCCGGTACCGCAGTGGAGGGTCGTGGACGAGCAGTTCCAGAAGCTGCCTGCACTCCGGCCGCAGGTGCCCGAACGCCTTCCGCAGCGCGGCCTCCCGCTCGGCTGCAAGCAGCGCGTGATCCACCGCCGTCAACGCTTCGTCCATGGCGACGTCGAGGTCGTCCGCGCCGGCCATGTATGCCAGGTCGGCCTGCTGCCGTGTGACGCGGAGTACCCGCAGGCACTCCCGCTTGGTCGTTGTAACCAGCCATCCGGGCAGCGCAGCGGCGTCGCGCAGCTCGGCCAAGTGCTCGATCAGCCGGAGCCACACCTGCTGGCCGGCGTCCTCGGCGTCAGGTCGCGCCATGCCGAGGCGCCGGCAGATCGACCACACCAGCGGCGCGAAGCGTTCCACGAGCTGGTCCCAGGCCTGCCGGTCGCCGGCACTGGCACGCCTGACGAGTGCGGCAACGAGCATGTCGTCCAGCATGCAGCGCGGCCTCCTCTTGTCGCGTGGACCCCGCGTGCCACGCTTCGCAGCGCGCACGGCCAGAGATCGTCGTCGGCCTACCTCAGGAGCTCAGGAGCTGAGCGAGGGCCTCCCGAGCACTTACGCGTCCAGGGCGGATGCCGGCCGCGATCCTCCCGCTGAGGGTGGCGGCGGCGAACGAGGTCCCGTCCCAGGTCGCCCACGGTGGCGCGAACGGTGCTGTCTTCTCTTTCTTGGTATCCGCCTTGCCCGTCTTGGGGTCCTTGATCAGCCTCTCGGCACAGACTTCGCCCTCCAGGTAGGTGCTCTGGACGTGGACGCCGACTTCGCTGTGGTCGACCCATGGCGCGTGGTCCGGCGACCCCTCCGGGCCCGAAGGGCTGAACCAGGCACGCTTCCCGTCGGCGTCCACGGCACCGACGGCGACGACGTCGTCCAGCGCCGCGGGCCATGCCGGCGTCCTCGGCGTGAGGCCTGGCAGGTCCTTGGGACGGAGCCTGGGGTCGCCGTGGTTGCCGGCTGCCGCGACGACGACGATCTCGGAGTCGAGCCGGTCGATTGCGGTGGCCAGGACGAGTGGCGCCTCGCCGTCGGCGGTGAAGCAGGCGAATGACAGGTTGAGTATGTCCACCCCTGATCCCTCGAACTGCGCGATCGCCTTCGCGGCTTCCCACACGCTTCCCTCGGCCTGTTCGTCCAAGACCTGGCTGATCTCGAGCTGCGCACCGGGTGCCTGCTGCAGGATCAGACCAGCCACGAACGTGGCGTGCCCCACCACTGCACTCGGGATGGCCTTTCCCTTTGGGGGAGGAGGCTTGAGGGGGAGCTTTGCGCCGGGCGCGGCGACATAGGCGTCGGCGAGCCAGGGATGTTCGATCAGCCCGGTGTCCAGAACGCCGACCCGAACGCCGAGACCGGGCCGGAGTGTGACTCGTGCGGATAGGCCGTCGCTCTGCTCCGGGGGGCCCTCGCCACCGCCGCTGATGTAGGGGGAGCCGGTGACCGGTGCGATGATCCGGTTTTTGCCCATCGTCGGCCTCCAGCCGGCATTCTCGTGGGCGTACAGTGCACGCAGGCCAGCCATCAGGTCGTTCAGCGGCGGATAGTTGGCCCTCAAGCTCGGCACCAGCGCGATTCGTTCGTCCTTCGCCCGCTGCATGCTTGCCGCGATCTCGTCGGAACGCGCGCTGAGAGCTGCCACCGCCGCCTCGAGGTTCTCTTCTGGCAGCGTGAGCAGCGCGAGGCCGAGATACTCGTCCTTGTCCTCTCGGGTCGGCTTCACTCCGAGACGTTCCAGCTCGGACCCGACCATCCGCAGGTGGGGAAGCGCGACGACGAGCTCGCCTCCTTGGTACCACTCGAGATCACGTTGGACTCGGCCTAGTGCGTCCATCTGCTCGCCCTCTCTGTCGTGGGTCGCGGCTGCGGCGAGACCTCTCGTGTGGCGGAGGCAGACACGTCGGGGTTGATACGAGAGGAAGGAAACTTGTTGACGGTTGGAGGTAGTTTCACACACTCTAGACCAACTGAGATGAATGCGACCGGGCAGAGGCGTGATCAGGCGCGGGAGGCGCTGCGGCTGGCGGAGGCCGATCCTGGGCAGGCCGTCGTACTCGGATCCGTGGTCGCCCGGGAAGCGCGTGCCGAGCGCGACCTCGCCGCGGCCGCCGTGGCCGAGCGCGCGCTCGGGCTGGCAGCACTGCACCTGGACAATCTCGACACCGCGGTACGGCATCTGCGCTCAGCAGTCGCGCTCGGGCGCCGTTCGGGCACGCCAGCGCTGGCTGCGGAGGCGCGCATGACCTTGGCCTTCGCCTTGAGCTCGCGCGGGCGGCCCCGGCAGGCCTTGCACGAGCTCGAGACCGCGCTGGCGGATCTGGGCGGTGTGGCGCGGGCGCGAGCACAGGTGCAGCGCGGCTCGATCCAGCTCCAGCTCGGCCGGCTGGACGAGGCGCTGGGGAGCTACCGGGCTGCGCTGCCGGCCCTCCGCCGGGACGGCGACCTGCAGTGGCTGTGGCGGGCGCTGCTGAACCGTGGCGTGCTGCACACCTACCGGTACGAGTTCAGGGCTGCCGAGGCGGACCTGCTCGAGGCCGAAGCGCTCAGTGGGAAGCTCGACCTCGACCTGTCGATCAGGTTCGTGCAGCAAAACCTCGGGTTCCTCAACGCCATCCGCGGGGACGTGCCGATGGCGTTGCGCTACCTCGACCTGGCCGAGGAGAGCACTCGTGCCCTTGGCTCCCAGCTTGGCGGGATGCTCGCCGACCGCAGCGAGCTGCTGCTGTCAGCCGGCCTGGTCGCTGAGGCTCGCGAGGCGGCGGCCCAGGCGGTGCGGGCGCTCGAGCAGGAACGGCGCCAGATCACCCTGCCTGAGGTGCGGTTGCTGCTCGCGCGAGCGACCTTGCTGGACGGAGATCCCGAAGGTGCGCTGCATGAGGCCCGCCGCGCAGCCGGCGAGTTCGCGCGCCAGAAGCGGCCGCGGTGGCTGGCGCTCGCCCGCCTCGCGGTGCTGATGTGCCGGCTCGCCAGCAAGCACCCGTCCCGGGTGACAATCGGGCAGGCGGAGCGGGTCGCGGATGGGCTGGCCGCAGCCGGGTGGCCCGCTGCCGTGATGGAGGCACGGCTGCTGGCCGCCCGGCTCGCGCTCGACCGGGGCCGGGTGCGGCAGGCATGCCAGCAGCTGCGGGTGGCAAGCCAGGGTCGCCGCCGGGGGCCGGCGGCCCTGCGCGCCCGGGCCTGGCATGCGGAGGCGCTGCTGCGGCTGGCCACTGGCAACCGCCGCGGCGCCGGGGTTGCGGTGGCCGCCGGGCTGCGGGTGCTGGACGAGCACCGGGCAACGCTCGGCGCGACCGACCTGCGCGCGTACGCGTCCGTGCATCGGATCGAGCTGGCGGAGCTGGGGCTGCGAATGGCGTTCCAGGACGGACGGCCAGCGCGCGTGCTCGCGTGCGCGGAGCAGGGTCGCGCCAGCCACCTGCTGCTGCGGCCCGCCCGCCCGCCCGACGATCCCTTGCTGGCCCGCGCGCTCGCGGAGCTGCGCATGACGGCGGTAGAGATCAACCAGGAGCGGGGCGCCGGCCGCAGCGTCGCCAAGCTCCTGCGGCGTCAGGTCGCCCTCGAGCGGAGGATCCGCGACGACTACCGGCAGCAGCGTGGCGAGGCGCGGGACCCGGCGGATCCGGTGTCGTTGGAGCGCCTTTGCGACACGCTCGGCGACAACGCGCTGCTGGAGTTCATCCAGCTCGACGGGATGCTCCACGTGCTCGCGGTCGTGGACCGATCCATACGGCTCTGCCGGCTTGAGCCGGTGGGGGTGGTAGGGGACCTAGTCGACCAGGTGCTGTTCGCGCTCCAGCGGCTTGCCCGCCACCGCACCAGCGAGGCCAGCCGCGCCGCCGCCGTCGCCCTGCTGCAGCACGCCGCTGAGCGGCTGGACGCGATGCTGCTGCGGCCGCTCGATGCTGTGATCGCGGACCGGCCGCTGGTGCTGGTGCCGACCGGGTTCCTGCAGTCCCTGCCGTGGTCGGTGCTGCCCTCCTGCGCCGGGCGGCCGGTCAGCGTGTCGCCGTCCGCGGCGCTCTGGCATGCGGCCCGCTCCCACTCGCCAGCGGTGACCGGGCATGTCACCGTCGCCGCCGGGCCTCGCCTACCAGGCGCCCAGGCAGAGGCGGAGGCGGTTGCCGCGATCTACCGGACCACTGCCCTGGTCGGCGCCGCGGCGACCAGCGCCGCGGTGACAGCCGCCCTTGACGGTGCGGCCCTGGTCCACCTGGCTGCGCACGGGCAGGTACGCAGCGACAACCCGCTGTTCTCCTCGCTGTCGCTGGCGGACGGCCCGCTCACGGTGTATGACCTGGAGCGGCTGCAACAGGCGCCGTCCACCGTCGTCCTGGCCGCCTGCGACAGCGCGAAGTCCGTAGTGCGCGCCGGCGACGAGCTGCTCGGGCTCAGCGTGACGTTCCTGTCGCAAGGCACACGCCAGCTCGTCGGATCGGTCATCTCGCTGCCGGACGCCGAGACGACTCCACTGATGGTGGCCTTCCACCGCCTCCTCGCCGACGGGCACCCGGCGGCGACCGCGCTCGCCCGCTCCCAGCAGCAGGTCACGACCGAGGACACCCGGGCGATGGCCGCAGCAGCCGGGTTCGTCTGCATCGGCGCCGGACTCGACGCGCCCGTGCTACCCAGACCTGCAAGGGCGCCGCCGCACGCCAGCCGTTGACGTGGGCCCGACAAGGGCTCGTGGAACGATGCCGGCTGATTGCCCTGTCCCTGGTCGCGACTGGTGGGCGCCGGAGTCGCCCCCACAAGGATCAGCACGTCGCCGTGGGCACGCCTTCAGGGAGGTCTCCCTGCTCCTCCGCCATGCGCCAGCCACGGGCGAGCAGCACGTCAAGCACGGGGCTGCCCGAGCGCGGGGCGACGGCCACCTCGATAGGGATGCCGGGCTGCTCGGGAGCAGTGGGCCGCCCGGTCTGCGGCTCGCCGGTCTCCACCAGCGGTCGCTCGCCCGGGTCGTGCACCTCGGCCATGACCGGGGCCGGCTGCCCGCGTCCCATCGCGGGCGCGCGGTCGGCGTCGCTGAGCGCGGCGTTGGGACGGTAGTCGTTCTCGGGCCGTGGTGACGCCAGGCCGCGCGCCCGCATCACCACCGACGTCATGGTCAGCCGTTCGCCGGCGAAGCCGCCGTGGGCGGTGGCGTCGGAGCGGCTGTCGTCCGGCGCGACCCAGCGGGCGAAGATGCAGGCCCCGCCACGGTCGCGGATCGCCTGCTCCAGCGTGCCCGCCGCACCCGCGCCGAGCGGGAGCCGGAAGAACTTCTGCATGCCGAGCAGCGGCACCTCGCCGCCCGATGGCGAGCCTTCCAGCGCTCGCGAGACGAGGTAGAGCAGCGACTTGTGGTACACGTCGACCCCTCCGGCGCCGCAGGCGTCGTCGAGTTCGCGCTGGTCGCTCAGGCCGAAGGTCGCGAACGAGCCGACCAGTCGTCCCGCTCCGAGATGGGGAAGGACGTCCCTGGTGAACTCGTCGACCCGGATCGCGGGCGCGAGCAGCGCCAGCGACGCCACAGGGATGTCCGCCTCGGCCAGGCGCTGCAGCAGCGCGGCGTGGAAGATCGCGCCCGCGCTGTGGCCGACCAGGTGGACCGCGACGTTGTCGGGCCCGTGCCGGTCGAGGTAGTCGCGCAGCCGCAGCACGGTGAGGGACGCGCCGGGCATGGCCATCATCGCCGCCTGCCCCGCCGACGACGCCGGCGGCCACGCGACCTGACCACGGTCTGCGATCGCCTCCGAGGCGGCGCGGGCGTTCTCCTTCATCTCGTCCCACATCCAGCGGAAGCTGCTGCGGGCGAAGCGCTCCACCAGCCGGTCGGCCTGCTCCATCAGGTCGAAGCCAAGGCCGAAGGGGAGCCGCCGCCCGACGGTGTCGGCGAGCTGGTCGAGCAGCGTCTCGCTCGGTCCGCTCTGCCAGGCGAAGAACAGCGGGTAGATGCGGTTGTTGAGCCACCAGTTGAGGTTCTGCTGCGCGGCGCCGAGCGCATGCTCCTCGCTGTTCAGCCCACCGTGGGCGTAGAGCAGCACGTGGCGCCTGCCTCCCGGCTCCTGGTCGAGCCACAGTTCGTGCCAGCGCCGCATGTGCTCGAAGGCGCGGTCGATCTGCGCGGGCGAGCTGGCGAATCTGCCGGTCGACGACAGCCGGCCCTGGTTGCCGAGGTTGACCACGTGCATCGCAAGGCGCCGCAGGTCCGGCGCGGGGCCGGTGGCCAGGTCCCCGCCGGTCGCTGCCGTCGTGATCGACCGTCCGGTGGCGAACGGCGTCTGGGGCACGCCGGGTCGGGCCACCCAGGCGTCGTAGGCCGAATCGAGCCAGTCCTCGTACGGCAGGGTCGCGAACCCGTTCCTGCCCCACCCCTGGCCCCACGAGTTCTGCACCAGGAACCCCACGTCGTTGTAGCCGACCAGCGCGAACGCGTGGCCGCCGAGGGCGCGGGCGTTCACCGGGCGGGTGATCACGTGCATGGTCGTGCCGTTCCTGGTCAGCTCGGCCGGCGTGACCCAGCCGTCGTGGACGATTGCCGAGACGCAGATGGCGTTCAGCTCGCTGATGGCGGACTGCATGTCGTCCAGCCTGTAGGGGTTGACCCGGTAGAAGGCGCCGAGCGGTCGCTCGCCGGCACGCTGGCTTACTGCCTCGTCGTCGAGGTCCGGCTCGGGATCCTCGTCCAGCGCGGGCCAGTCCGCCTTCAGCAGCACGCCGTGGTTGAACCAGCCCTTCAGCGCGCCACGCAGCGAGGAGCCGAGGTCGTCGTCGCCAGCGAACTCGTCGTAGCGGCGCGCCAGGCGGTAGAGCATGTACGGGCTGACGTGCGGCCAGGGCCGGGGCGCGGCCGCGTCGCTCGTGGCGGTGGCCGTTGGACGCGCGAGCACCGCGTTGATCACCGCAGCCAGCGCGTGGCCGGTGCAGGAGTTGCCCTGTTGCCGCATCACGTAGCGGTCCGACGGTGCCTGGCGCTGGTCCAGGACGTCAGGGAGCGGCTGCAGGCGCGGGCGGTACTGAAGGTCGCGGGCGTCGAACGGGTCGGGGAGGGCGTTGGCGACGAACTCGCCAACCTCCGGAATGACTATCGTGCCTGGCGGCACCGTCTTGGCCATGGTCCTGTCTCCGTGCCTGGATCGGCTGGGTCGGCCCCCCCTGCGGACCGGTCCCGCGGTCGCGGATGCGATGGTCTACTGGTCCTTGCGTCGTCCGTTCAGCCGGGTGGCGTTCGGCGCCGTCGCCCTGTCGCCCGACCGTGGCCGCTGCGGCGCGGCGTCGGCGGGCGGGCGCACGTCCTGTGGCGGGACCTTGGACGGCTGCCCCTGGCCGTCGTTGGAGAGCATCGTCTCGGCCTGCTGCTCGAGCCGGCTCAGGAAGCGCTCGGAGAGGCCCAGGACGACCGCGACGCCGAGCACGCCGGCGGTCGGCGATCGCAGATCGGGAAGCTCGGTCGCCAGCGCGCTGAGCTGCAGCACCCCAGCGGCCTTGAGCAGCGAGATCAGCATCAGGCCGGCCCAGGCGGCCAGGGCCCCGAGGACCGGCGCGCAGAACAGCGGAGCCCACGAGCTGCCGTAGGTCATCGGCACCTGCCGGGAGAACACCAGCCGCTGCATGCGGCTCACGATCCCGCCGATGGCGCCGGCCACGAGCACCACGCCGAAGCCGAGCGCGACGAGCGCGCCAAGGGGCAGCAGCGCGGCGAAGACCAGCCAGGTTGCCCGGTTGTACAGGCCGGAGAGCTGCGCGGCCTTGCCGTTGGAGGCCTCGTAGACCTCGCCGAGGAGCTCGTCGAGGTGCGCGCGGAGCCGCTCGTCGAACTGGCCGTCGGCGGTGCCTTCGCACCCGTCGAGCAGCACGCGGGAGACCTCCTCCCAGCGCGCGCGCCGCTCAGGCGCGAGCTCGGCGAGCTGGCCGAGCGCCCGCTCGAGGCGCGCTCGCAGCTCCTCCTGGCCGAGCATCGGGAGCACCAGCCGCTCGGCCTCGTGGATCACGACCCACGTGCCGATCTGGTCGGCGCCGTTCCAGCCGAGCAGCTGCTTGAGGCTCGTCTGGTGATTCGTCGAGGGGTGGTCGATGGCCGTCAGCAGCTCGCCGAGCGCCTCCGAAGCCCCCTGTCCGCTGCCGGCCCTCGACCGGCCACGGATCTTCTGGCGTAGGCGCTTGCCCATCGCCGTGGACTGCGCGTCGTTCCAGACGATGTTTGGGCGCGCGATGTAGAGCCAGCGCGCGAGCTGGACGAGCGCGAGGT
Organism: Actinomycetes bacterium; assembly: GCA_036000965.1. Taxonomy (NCBI): domain Bacteria; kingdom Bacillati; phylum Actinomycetota; class Actinomycetes; species Actinomycetes bacterium. Next base: position 1,639 of record DASYUT010000248.1, on the reverse strand, counting down.
AGGCGAACAGCAGGCCCAGGCCCAGTATCGAAGCGTCCATTGCAGACCTCCTATCGCGTAGGAGGGAACCGGTGGCCCTCTGATACCCCGGCCGCTAAGGATGTGGGCATGTGAGGGTTCGGTCAGTTGCGCCGACTCAAGGCGAGCTCCCCTGAGTCCGTGACGGACAGATCGAACGAGGCACCCGCGCGGGCCTCGAACGTCCCCTCGCCGGCGAGGGTGTACTCGCTGCCGTCCTGCGCCTGGAGGGCGCCGGCCATGGCGTAGTGGTGGGAGCCCTCCTCGACCGAGAACTCGATCGTGGCGCTGGGGTCGGTGACGTCCGCCCGCAGGTTCCCAACCTGCTGGCCGTCTACGGTCACCTGGATCTCCTCTTGAAGGGCACCGTCGGTGAGCTGGTCGTTGAACTGGACGGTCACCGCGTCGACCCTGGAGGAGGTCGCCGGGTCGGACGAGCCACCCCCGCTGGCTCCCTGAGCGACCACCTCGGCGTGTGCGGCTGGCACGGAGTCCACGTCGTGGCCGAACTCGGCGATGACGAAGACGGCCAGGCTGAACATCAGGAAGACGCCGCCCGCGATGGTGGTCGTGAACCTGGGCAGCACGCCCACCTTGGGCACAGTGAGGCCACGGTAGGAGAGATCGCCGCCGACCAGCCCGATGAGGATTAGGACGGCACCGATCGTGAAGATGGCGATTGCGAACTGCATGGCTCGGTCCTCCGTCGTGGGTTGCTCTTGCGATGACTGAGGGCCGAGGGGTCGGTTTGATAGCCCCGCCGGGTCACCGCCCGCTTCTCGGCGGCAAGCCGAACCCGGCCCCGAAGCAGGACGAACCCGGCCCCGGCCGCCATCGCCGCCGGCTCAGCCCCGACACCTGCTGCTGCGTACCGGCGAGCGCGACGGCCGGGGTGGCCGCCGGCGAGCATCTTGTGGAAGGCGACCATGATGGGTGGTGGAGGCGTCCAGGGTCGCGGCGGTCCCCCGAGACGTGGCCAGAAGAGTTCACACGCGAACGTCTTCGACGCGCCGACGAACAGCGAGACGGCGGCGGCGGCGGGATGGATCGCGCGGGCATCGATTGTTCGCTGGTGGAGATGGAACACGATGCCCAGTCGTCCACGCATACGCAGGCGCCGACCCTGACGCAGGTGAGGTCACCGCGGCCCAGGCCGAACGGGCTCGGGAGCATGGTCGATCGGCTCATCACCGGTCGGAGCGTCCATGCGCCCAACCGGCGATGCTGAGCCATCTGGCGCGCGAACGCGCGCACCTGTTCAGCTTCCTGACCATCGCGGGAGTCGAGGCGACCAACCGACGAGCCAAACAGGCCATCCGCCCGGCGATGGTCACCCGTAGGTCTGGGCCGGCAACCAACCTTGGCCTCGGCCACCACCGCCGCCGGGAAGACTCGCGGGGCGGTGTTGCGTGCGCTGTGACCGCCTTGGAGCAGCGAGACTGGCGGCATGAGAACCCGCCGTCCTCGCCCTGCTCCCGCTCCGCAGTCCGCCTTCGCAGGCTTCCGCTTCCCACCCGATGTCATCGTCATCGCGGTCCGCTGGTACTTGCGCTTCGGCCTGTCCTACCGCGACGTCGAAGAACTCCTGGCTGAGCGTGGCGTCGAGGTCGACCACGTCACC